>JAWKQB010000001.1:1500000-1605753 GCA_041390365.1 Syntrophotaleaceae bacterium
AACGGCCAAGGTCAAATCCAAGCTTCTCTGGAACAAGAACACCCACGGCCTGAACATCGATGTCAGCACCCGTAAAGGTGTCGTTACACTCACGGGAACAGCGGCCTCAGGGGTCCATAGAGACCTGGCGGAGCAGTTGGCGAAAAACACGACGGGGGTGGAAAGGGTCAGAAACCACCTGCGGGTGGATCCCGAACAGAAGACAAACAACATGGAAAAAAGTCTTGAGACCTTTGAGTCCAAGGTCTCGGATGCCTGGGTGACCGCCAGGGTCAAGTCGACGCTGCTCTTCAGCACCGAGGCGGACGGCGCGGACATCCGGGTCAGCACCCGCGACCATGTCGTCACCCTGGAGGGGACGGTCGCCAGCCGCAACCAGCAGCAGGAGATCGTGACCATGGTCGGCAACATCGTGGGAGTGGACAATGTCCGTTCCCAACTCAAGGTAGAGAAGCAGTAGTCTCAGACCCTGGCGCAGAAGCCGGCGGAACCGAAGTTCTGTCCGGTCATTCTTCCCGGTCCTGCGGCTGGCGGCTGGCCAGCACCTTGTCGATCCGGTTGCCGTCGAGGTCCATGACCTCCAGGCGCCAGCCCTCCCATTCGGTGACGTCGCCGGGACCCGGCACCTTGCCGATCAGCCACATCATCATTCCGCTCAGGGTGTGGTAGCGCCCCTTGTCCTCCTCCGGAACCGATTTCAGATCGAGACGGTCCTTCAGTTCCGGCAGGGGGATCAGGCCGTCCAGCAGCCAGGACCCGTCCCGGCGCCGCACCGCCCAGACGTCCTCCGGATCCCGGGGCTTGAACTCGCCGGCGACAGCTTCCAGAATATCCTGCAGGGTGACCAAACCCAGGATCTCGCCATATTCGTCCACCACGAACACCATCTGCACGCCCGACGCCCGGAACTGCTCCAGAAGCTTCATGCCGGTCATCGATTCCGGCACATAGACTGCCGGCAGCAGATACTCTTCCATCAGGTCCGGAGGCTCTCCTTGCAGATGTCTTTTCAGCAAACGCTTGGCGCTGATGATGCCGAGAATGTCCTCCAGTCCACCCCGGCAGACGGGAAAACGGGAATGGTTGGAGGTAATGACCTTGTCCAGGTTCTGTTGGAAGGGCTGGTCGATATCCAGGTAGACGATTTCGCTGCGGGGCGTCATCAGCGAAGGGATCGCCCGGTCGTCGAGGCGGAAGACGTTGCGCACCATTTCGTGCTCGTGCTTCTCGATGATGCCGGCCCGGGACCCCTCGACCAGCATATCGTGAATATCCTCTTCGGTGAGATTGGCGCTGCTCAGCTCCCGTTTTCCCAGCAAACGCAGAATGCCGTCGGTCGAGACGGCCAGCAGAAAGACGAAGGGGCGGGACAGTCCGGCCAGCAGCGCGATGGGCCGGGCCAGGGCCCGGGCAATGCCCTCGGCATTGAACTGAGCGATCCGCTTCGGCACCAGTTCACCGATGACGATGGTACAATAGGTGACGGTCGCCACCACGATGGTGGTGGCGACGATGCCACTGGCCCTTCCCGCCATCCCCAATCCCTGCAGCAGATGGGCCAGAGGCCCCGCCAGGACCGCCTCGCCGACGATGCCGTTGAGAATGCCGATGGCGGTAATGCCTATCTGTATGGTCGACAGGAACTGGGTCGGCTCCTCGCCCAGGCGCATGGCGACCAGGGCCGCGCGGTCCCCGTCCTGAGCCATTCGCTGAAGTCGGGTTCTGCGGGCAGTGACCAGGGCGATTTCGGCCATGGCAAACAGACCGTTGAAGAGAATGAGGGCCATCAGCAGGGCAATTTTCAAATCCGTTTCTCCTTTGACTCACTGTCGGGGGCCGCTTTTCGAACTGTCGATCAGCTTCAGCTTATCAAAGAAGAAAAGTTCCGTGTACTGCCGAAATAATATCCCCGGAGCGATGGCCCGACCCGGAAAATCAGGGGAGAGAAGCGGAAAAGGGGGCCAGGTCCAACAGTTGGAGGCGGGATTCGGGACGGTCCAGATACCGGGTCAGGATCTTGTAGCCGTCACGATCGAAGGGGAGGGTTTCGACTCCGCGAAGAAGGTCTTGTAGATCGCCTTCATTGCGGGCGGTGCCGAGATGGCGCCAGTTGTCGAAGACATGAATGTCGGTGCGATCGCCGTCCGGGGACTGTTCCCGGATCCCTATCGCACCCGGAAAAGGCCAGGATCTCAACTTCAAATCGTACAGCGCCTGCACCAGCCTGAGCTGGTGCATCTGCGGGGGCTCCTTGCCGACACAGGCGCCCCGGCACTGTTTGATCTGGTAGCCGAAACAGGCCCCCTTCCCTCTTTCCAATCCGAGCAGCCGGTGACAGAGGCCGTGGTCCGACGCCATCGCCCGCAGAGTTTTTTCGGCCTCACGGCGCGACCGGAACATCCCGAAGAGCCGCTCGGTACCTGCTCCGGAAACCTGGTCAAGAGGCGATATGTCCGGCGGCAAAGGCTTACCGTCATCTCCTGGGAGCCGCAGGGTGAACAGCTCCCGGGTGCGGCGAAGCCTCCGGTTATGGATCGGGCTCAGCTCCTTGACCAGGCGGGCTTCCAGCAACAGGGCGCCCAGTTCCCCGGCCGTTTCGATCCAGTCGATCCTGCGCACCTGCTGGGACAGGCGCATCCCCTTGTATTCCCGATGATCTCCGCTGAAATGGGAGCGGACCCGGGAGCGGATGTCGATGCTTTTCCCCACATAGAGAACCACGTCGTTCTCCCCATAAAACAGATAGACTCCGGGACCCCTTGGCAGGCCCTCGATCTGCTCGGCGGCAAGGTGGGGGGGATGGCTGGGCGTCTTCAGCTGCTTCTGCACGGCCTGATCCAGAACATCCCCTGGAAGGTCGGCGCGCAATCTGGAAAAGAATTCCCGGATGACCCGGGCATCGCCGAGGGCACGGTGGCGGTCGGCGCGGGCCAGTCCGTGGCGTTCGATGAGACTGTCCAGGTTGTGTCGGGTGTGCTGCGGAAACAGAGCGCGCGACAGCTTGACCGTGCAGAGGGTTTTTTCCTGAAAAGTTATCTCCAGACGACGAAATTCATTTTTCAGAAAAGCGTAATCGAATCGTGCGTTGTGGGCCACCAGCACCTTGCCGGAAAGTTTTCCCCGCAACTCATCGGCAATTTCGGCAAAAATGGGTGCCTCGAAAACCATCGCCGGCGAGATACCGGTCAGCTGCTCGATAAAGGGGGAGAAGGGCCGCTGTGGATTGACAAGGGTCGCCCACTCCTCCGTCACCTCATCCCCGACCACCTGGCACAGTCCGATCTCCAGAATACGGTCATGGTGGGGGTTGGCGCCGGTGGTTTCCAGATCGAGAAAAACCAGTCTCTCCGAAAGCACACTCATCACAAATCACTTCAACAGGGACATAGGCCTGACTATTCAGTAAGCCCGTGCCTGGAGCCGGGGGATATCGGCCGCCTCCAGACTCGCGGCAAACTGCTGGCGATACAGGTTCCGGTAGATCCCGTCCCTTTGCAGCAGCTGGACATGGGTTCCGGACTCGACAACCCTCCCCTTGTCCAGCACCAGGATCAGATCGGCGTTGACGATCGTCGACAGCCGATGAGCGATGGTAAAGGTGGTGCGGCCGGCTGTCAACCGTTCCAGCGCTTCCTGAATCAGGCGCTCCGATTCCGAATCGAGGGCGGACGTGGCTTCGTCGAGAATCAGGATCCGCGGGTTTTTCAGAAAAGCCCGGGCGATGGTGAGCCGCTGCTTCTGCCCGCCGGACAGGAAGGCGCCCCCCTCCCCCACCTCGGTATCCAGCCCCATGGGCAGCGACTGGATGAAGTCGAGGGCATTGGCGGCTCGGGCGGCTTGCACGACCTCCTCGTGGCTCGCCCGGGGATTGCCGTAGAGGATATTGTCGCGCACGGAGCCGCTGAAAAGAATGGGGGTCTGCAGGACAACACCGATCTGGCGGCGCAGCGAAGTCAGCGTCACGTCGCGGATATCCTGGCCGTCGATGGAGATCCGCCCCCCCTTGACATCGTAAAACCTGGGGATCAGGCTGACGACGGTGCTCTTCCCGGAACCGCTCGGCCCCACCAGGGCCACCTTCTGGCCCGGCTGGATGGCAAGATTGAGATTGCGGATGACCGGGCCCTCCTCGGCGTCCTCCCGGTCATAGCCGAAGGAGACGTTGCGAAACTCGACCCGCCCCTGGACATCACCCAGCTCCACGGCATCGGGCGCATCCGCGACCCCGGGCTTTTCATCCATAATTTCGAAAATCCGGTCGAGGGCGGCCATCGAATTAGCGAACACGATGTTCAGTTCGGTAAAACGCTGCAGCGGCAGATACAGGGGACCGAGATACATCCCGAGCGCCATCAGCTCACCGATCGACATGTCGCCGTGAATAACCCGGTAACCTCCGAAAAGGGCCACGATCAGGGGCGAAAGGTTGGTCAGGGTATCGGTAATGGTCATGTTCATGCTCTGCAGATACACGCTGCGCATGGTGCGGCTGAACAGCTTTTCCGAATCCCGATGAAAGTTTTTCTGTTCGGTTTTCTCCTGGGTGAAGGCGTGGATGACCTTGCTGCCGGCGATTTTTTCCTGCACGTTGCCGGAAAGCGCCGCCAGTTCCTGCTGCACCTGCAGGCTCGACGCCTTGATCTGCCTCTGCGGCCGCCGGAAGAAGTAGAGATAGACCGGGAAGGTGGACAGGGCCACCAGGGCCGTCGGCACATCGATCCGGAACAGGAAGAACAGGATCACGGCCAGGGCCGCCAGGTCCATCCAGACATTGGTCAGGGCGCTGCCCACCAGTTGCTGGGCCTGATTGATATCGCTGATCAGCCGGGCGACGATCCCCCCGCTTTTCTGCCGGTCGAAAAAGGACGCCGACATCCGCAGGATGCGGTAGTAAAGGTCGCAGCGCAGATCGAATACCGATCGATGACCCGCCTTGCCCGAGTAGTAGTGGCGCACGTAAGTCCAGGGCGACCAGATGAAAAGGAAAACGGCGGCCATGCCGCCGATGTAAAGGTAAAGCTCCCGCAGTTTTTCCGGGGAGCTCATGGCCGGGTTGAGATAAACATCGTCCAGAAGGTGCCTGGTGATTTCCGGAACGAACAGGGGAACGGTGAATCGTACAATCCCGCCAATCGCGGCAATGACAATATATTTCGTATAGGGGCGTACATAGTGAAGAAAACGGATGAAATTGTGAGTTTTCCTTTTGCTTTTTCTCCTGGCAATCACAAGATTTATGACATTAAAGAATGAATAGAAAATGTTTTTTTTGCAGCCGACAGTATAAGGCATGATCAATATCCCTCTTTGACTTGACAGTTTTACTGAACAGCATTCCAAAAGTTGTTTGGACTGTTTAAGAACCCATCAAAGAACTTGTTAATGCGAGTATTGACTCAGCGAAGAAAACGGAGGGATTATAAACGGAAGCCATCCAAAAAGGAATACCTAAAGTACTAATTTTTCGAAGGATTTCTCATCATTTTCTTATTGATGTTCATTACGGTAGAGGATTTTTTTGAGCACGCTTAATAACACCGGGATAAAATTGGCGGGGTCTTGACTTGTCGGAAACCACCGCTCCGAAAAACATCGCTTCGACCGGCCGTTCCTGTCAAAAATGGCTATTCTGCCAACGCCCACTGCCTTTACCCCTCACTCCTCACTCTCATCACCCAAACCGATAGACCCTCCGCCCATCTCTATAAAGCTCCACCGGCCCGTCCTCGGAAACTTTGATCACCCGGCCAAAATGGGAGGCTGCGGTGGCGGCGGTGGTTCGTCCGCCGCCTGTGACCAGGTCCCGGACCGGGGAGATATCGACGATCATGCCGGAATCGATCAGTTCCCCCCTGCGGTTGAACACCGTCATGCCGTCGGAGGTGAGAATACTGATCAGTTCGCCGGAACGCTTCAAGGTCCCTATTTTGGTGCCGCGCACATGTCTTATCAGCGCCCGGCTGAGGGGGTCCCGGCCTCCGACCGACCCCTTCCGCAAGGCGTCGAGATCGGTGCCTTCCTCGGGAATCAGGATCACCGTGCCGTGCCTGGATCTGGACAGGGCGTAAACGGTCCAGACCAGGTAGTCGATGGAGCGCTTTTCGAGCTTTCCGGCGAGAAACTCCCGGATGATGTCGGGATCGAAAATCCTCCAGGCGCCTTTTCTCCAGAGCAGCAGTTTGTCGGTGTCGAGAACGATCTCGATTTCGGAGGCTTCGTTGACGAAAACCGCGAAGGACCCTGTACCGGCCCGGGAAAGGAGAGAAAATGTTTCCCGGTGGGACAGCCGCTCGATGTCGTCGCTCGGTCCCGGGGCACTGGTGCGCATGGTTCCCTTGACGTTCATGCGGATGTCGGTGACAAAGAGCGCCCTGGTGCCGTCGACGAACCGGTAGGATAAGGGGTTACGAAAGAAGTCTCCCGAAATTCGCCGGCGATCCTCCCCGAGGTCCAGCCAGTCATAACGGGTCTTTTCCAGGGAGTGCAGAAAATCCTCAAGCTGAGTTCGATAGATCAGGAAACCGGTGGTTGCCGGTGATCCTTCGTAACGCTGGTAGGACAGGTTTTTCAGCATCTGGATCAGGTTTTGGGTCTGCCAGAAAACTCCTTTATGGTCCCCTCGGATATAGCGGGCCACAGCGATATCGGTGAGGCTGGTCAACAGCGCCGTACGAAAATGTGCGGCAAAACCGGCGGCGGAAAAACCGGCGAACAGGCCTTCGAAAGCCGACAGCAGTTCCCCGATGAAGGCTCTTTCCGTCGCTGTGAAAGCCAGTTCCCTTCGATGGGCACGAAACAGGAAAAATTGCTTGCCGATCCTGATCGGCACCAGCATCTCCTCAGGGTCTGCCGCTCCCCGACCGGTCCGCAGCTCTTCCGCTTCCACAAGCATGACCCGGGCCCCCCCGAGGACAGTCTGCAGGCTGTTTTCGATGGCGTTGAATACGGATTTAGGCATGAATGGCAGTATTTGAAGAAATTGTCGACTTTAAAGGAAGCCGGGCCCGGTCGGCCCGGCTTCGGAGCGATATCAGAGGAATCCATTCTCCCGGTGTTTCTCGGCAATTTGTGCGGCCAGTCTGTCCAGAGCTTCGAAGTCTGGGGCGAGGGGAAAACCTTTGGTCAGAATCGGCTCCAGGACCTCGACCTTGAGGTTGGGGATCATCCCGGCGAGGGTTTCGACGGTCTTTCCGCCCCATCCGAAGGAACCGACGATGGACAGGTATCTGACCTTCGGTTTCAGGGCGTTCGCCAGAAGAGCGGCATAGGCGGCCAGGGGATGGGGCCCGGCCAGAACGGTTGGGACACCGACCACCACGGTGGCCGCGTCGACCAGGGCCATGGCCAGTTTGCCGATATCGGTCTCCGCGAGATTGAACAGTTCGACCCGAACTCCCTGAGCCACGAGGTTGGAAGTCAGGCAGTCCACCATCTTTTTGGTACTGCCGTGCATCGATACGTACGGGATCACGACCAGATTGTGCGGTTCCCCCGTCAGCCATTGACGGTAGGACGCCATGATCCAGTCGGGACGATCGTAAATCTGACCGTGGCTCGGAGCGATCATCCGGATGTCGTACCCCTGAAGTTTTTCCAGGTTGCGGGCAATGAACACGCGGAAAGGCATCATGATCTCGGCATAGTAGCGCTTGGCGGCCTCCAATACCCGCCCCTGGTCGGTCACGAAGAGATCGCTGCTGGCGATATGGGAACCGAAAAAATCGCAACTGAACAGGATTTTGTCTTCCTCAAGCCAGGTCACCATGGTTTCCGGCCAGTGGACCCAGGGCGTATGAATGAACTTCAGGGTTTTGTCGCCGAGGGACAGGGTCTCGCCGTCCTCCACGGTGAGAAAAACACTTTCCGGGATCATCAGGAGGTCGATGAGCATATCCCGGGCCTTGGGCGTCACCAGAACTTTCGCTTCCGGGTAGAGTTCCAGCAGGCGGGGGATGGCGCCGGAATGGTCCTGCTCGGCGTGGTGGGAGACGATGAAATCGATCCTCTCCACGCCTTTCAACTGGTCAAGCAGAACATCGGTCATAGAAGGGTCGACCGTATCGAGCAGAGCTGTTTTCTCGCTGCCCTCGATGAGGTAGGCATTGTAGGTGGTACCGTCGGGTAGAGGAATCAGAGAATCGAAAAGACGACGATCCCAATCGACAGCGCCCAACCAATGAATTTTTTCCGCGATCTTTCTTTTTTGCATGCTCACCCTTTCAGCATTTTCGATTTATACCTGAGTTTAAGATCGAGGGCTGCATCGCCCTCTTTTGCAATCGGCACAAAAACTATGCATTCAAGTTTGACAGATAATCCTGGAACGTCCACAATGCCCCAAATTGGTGATTCGTTTGATGATCGCCGGTGTTTCTGAGAGCGGCGCCGGTCCTGACAGGCCCCTCGGAAACCCGCCGATCCGATTCCTTCATGCACTGAAAGCAGGCATATATGACCAGTCAACTGCACGCATCCACCGGTTTCGCCGGGTTGGACCATATTCTGGATTATCTGCGCATCGGCGACAACGTCGTCTGGCGTACTGACAGCGTTGAAGATTATCAGTATTTCGTAAGTCCTTTTGTCGACCAGGCCCTGCGGGAGAAACGCAAGGTCGTCTACATGCGGTTCGCCAGCCACAAGCCGCTGCTGAAAACGTCAACGGGCATCACCACCTACAAATTGGATGCCTATCGGGGCTTTGAGCCTTTTTCCACCAAGGTCTACAATATCATCACGGATACAGGGCCGGGGGCTTTTTATGTTTTCGACTGCCTGTCCGATCTGCTGATGGCCTGGGCCACCGACGGCATGATCGGTAACTTTTTCCAGGTCACCTGCCCCTACCTGTTCGAACTGGACACCGTTGCCTATTTTGCCCTGATTCGCAACAGCCATTCCTTCAACACCATGGCCGGCATTCGCGAAACCACCCAGGTCCTGCTCGATCTCTACAAATTCAGCGGTCAGATCTTCGTTCATCCCGCCAAGGTCTGGCAACGTCATTCACCGACCATGTTTCTGCCGCACGTGAAACAGGAAGAGCAATTTGTACCCGTTGCCAACAGCTACGACGCCACCAATCTGACCCAGATCTATCAGCGCTCCGCGGAAAACGCCCGCCGCCAGCTCGACTACTGGGACCGGCTGTTTCTCGAAGCCGAAGAACTGGTCAGCACCTCTTCTTCCAAAGGCGAGCAGCGCAAAATGATCGACCAGCTGTGCCGGATCATGATCGGCCATGACGATCGCATGCTCTCGCTGGCCCGGGATTACTTCTCCCTGGAAGACCTGCTCGAAATCAAATCACGCACCATCGGCAGCGGCTACATCGGGGGCAAGTCTGTCGGGATGCTGCTGGCGCGCAAAATGCTGCTGAGCGACTTCTCTTTCTACTGGCAGCACTACCTGGAGCCGCACGATTCCTTCTACATCGGCTCGGACATCTATTTTTCCTATATCGTGCACAATGGATGGTGGAAACTGCTCATGCAGCAGAAAACCCCTGAAGGTTATTTCGAAATCGCTCCCGAACTGAAGGAAAAGCTGCGGCACGGCACTTTCGATCCCCGGATCCGGGAAAAATTTCGGGAAATGTTGGAACATTTCGGGCAATACCCCATCATCGTACGTTCCAGCAGCGTGCTCGAGGACAGCTTCGGCAATGCCTTCGCCGGCAAGTATGAAAGCTTTTTCAGGGTCAATCAGGGCTCGCCTGAACAACGCTACGAGCAGTTCGAGGACGCGGTCCGCCAGATTTTCGCCAGCACCATGAGTGAAGATGCCCTCGCCTACCGGCGGCAACGAGGTCTGGACCGGCACCAGGAACAGATGGCCCTGCTGGTGCAGCGGGTCTCCGGCGCCTACCATGAGCATTTCTACTTTCCGGAAATGGCCGGCGTGGGAGCGTCCTACAACACCTTTGTCTGGGACCGGGACATGGATCCGACAGCCGGCATGCTGCGCCTGGTGATGGGCCTGGGTACGCGCGCTGTAGACCGGGTGGAAGGCGACTACCCACGCATCGTCGCCCTGGACAATCCTCTCAAGACCGCCCACAAGAACAAGGCGGATATACGCCGGTTTTCCCAACGGGACGTCGATGTCCTGAACGTCAGTAAAAACAGTCCCGAAACCATTCCGGTGCTGTCCCTGCTGCGCCACCGGCTCAATTTGAAAATGGAGCGTTTTGTGGTGCCCGACCGGGACGCCTTACAGCGTTTTGAAGAACGGGGCATCAAAGACCGCGAGGCCTGGCTGCTGACCTTCGAAAAGCTGCTGTCGGAAAAACTTTTTTCCGAGCTGATGCAGAACATGCTCAAAACCCTTGAAAAATGCTACAACTATCCGGTCGATATCGAGTTCACAGTCAATTTTTCCGCGGACGGCACACCTCGGATCAATCTGGTTCAGTGCCGGCCTCTGCAGACCCGCGGGCTGGAAAGCGCGGTCGAGTTTCCGCACGCAGTGTCGGAAGACCAGCTGTTCTTTCAGTCGGAAGGCCATTTCATGGGCGGCAACATCAGCCGTAAAATTCGCAGTATCATCTGGATCGAACCGGAGCGCTATTGTTCCCTGCCCATGCCCGACAGATATGAAATCGCTCGCCTGATCGGACGAATCAACAAAACCCTTTGCGACAAACAGACCATGCCAACGCTCCTCATGGGTCCGGGACGCTGGGGAACCAGCACCCCTTCGTTGGGAGTGCCGGTCAACTTTTCCGAAATCAACAATATCACCGCCCTGGCCGAAGTGGCTTTCCCCAGCGGCGGGCTGATGCCGGAATTGTCTTTCGGCACTCACTTTTTTCAAGATCTTGTCGAAACGGAGATTTTTTACCTCGCCCTGTTCCCCGAAGACAGGCATTGCACCTTCAACCATACTTTTCTCGAAACCCATCCTAACAGTCTGACGACACTGTTACCGGAAAGCGGCCGCTTCAGCGAGATCGTAAAGATCCTTGACTTGAAGGAGAATCCCGTCCAGTTGATGTCCAACGTGGTGGCCCAGCGGGTCATCTGCTTTTTTTGATTCGGCCCCGGCCAATGAAAAAAGCCCGGCCGGAGCCGGGCTGGGGTCAATCCGCCCTGCCCATGACGGATGCATGGACAGGGCGTTTTTGAAGGCTTTGAATGGACGTCAGACCAGCCCCATGGCCACCATGGCCTTGGCCACCTTGATGAAACCGGCAATGTTGGCGCCGTTCACCAGGTTGCCGGGGGTGCCGAATTCCTCGGCGGTCTCAGCCACGTTCTTGTGGATGTTGACCATGATGTCGTGCAGTTTTTTCTCAGTGAGTTCGAAGGTCCAGGAATCGCGGCTGGCATTCTGCTGCATTTCCAGGGCTGAAGTGGCCACGCCGCCGGCATTGGCCGCCTTGGCCGGGCCATAGGCGATTTTCGCGGCGAGAAACACCTCGACACCTTCGGGGGTGGTGGGCATGTTGGCCCCTTCGCCGACGGCCATGCAGCCGTTTTTGACCAGGATTTCGGCGTCCTTGGCCGTCAGTTCGTTCTGGGTGGCGCTGGGGAAGGCAACCTGGCAGGGGATGCTCCAGATGTTGCCGTTTTCGGTGTAAACGGCATCCTTGTGATAACCGGCATAATCACGCAGCCGGCGACGTTCGACTTCCTTGAGCTGCTTGAGCAGATCGAGATCGATGCCCTTTTCGTGATAGACCACACCGTTGGAGTCCGAGCAGGCCACCACCTTGCCGCCCAACTGGGAGATCTTCTCGATGGCGTAGATGGCCACGTTGCCGGAACCGGACACCGTGCAGATCTTGCCGTCCAGGGACTGGCCGCGAGCCTTGAGCATCTCTTCCACGAAATAGGTCGCCCCGTAGCCGGTGGCTTCCGTACGCACCAGGGATCCGCCCCAGCTCAGGCCCTTGCCGGTCAGCACCCCTGCCTCATACTTGTTGGTGATGCGCTTGTACTGGCCGAACATGTAACCGATCTCCCTGCCCCCCACACCGATGTCGCCGGCCGGCACATCGGTATGCTCGCCGAGGTGACGGTACAGTTCGGTCATGAAGCTCTGGCAGAAACGCATCACTTCACTGTCCGATTTCCCTTTGGGATCGAAATCGGACCCCCCCTTGCCGCCGCCGATAGGCATGTTGGTCAGGGAGTTCTTGAAAATCTGTTCAAACCCGAGGAACTTGATGATGCCCAGATAAACGGACGGGTGAAACCGCAGTCCCCCCTTGTACGGGCCGAGGGCGCTGTTGAATTCCACACGGAAACCGCGATTGATATGCACGCGCCCCTGGTCGTCCTGCCAGGGCACCCGGAAAATGATCTGCCGCTCCGGTTCGCAGATCCGCTCGATGATCTTGGCCTCGCGGAACTCGGGGTATTTGCTGAGCACCGGCCCGATAGACTCGAGCACTTCGCGAACGGCCTGGTGGAATTCCACTTCACCCGGATTGCGGGCCAGCACTTCCTGATAGATCGGTGCTACTTTTTCATCCAAATGCACTGCCATACGTCCTCCTGCTGAACTGTTGTGGGTTTTTATGCCTAAAAAACCGGCGGAAAATGACGCTGGACCAAAGGTTCTATGCCATAAAAAGCTTCTTTTTAATCAACCAGTAAACCGAGCGCCTATTTTTTACGCTTTATTACCTGCAAGTCAATCAAAAAGGATTCTACAGCGAAAAAATTGATGGCATCGCAAAAACCCACCAACGCAAATTTTGAGTTTGCCACAAAAAAAGGCGGGCGGAATATATTTCCGCCCGCCCGGTAGCCGACCATTCAACGACGTCGATCCAATTCTTATACCCCATATGCCCTTCTCAGCCAGTAGCCGGCCATGAAGGCCAGGGTCGCGGCCGCCCCTCCGGTCAAGAGGGTTTCCAGGCCGGAACGCAGCCAGGGCCGGTCAGTCACCCAACCCTTGATGACTCCCACCGCAAAGAAAGCGACCCCCGTGGCGATGGAACTCACCAGAAACATCCTTCGGGGGAAGGCAGAAGGCAGAACAAACGGGAGTAACGGCACCAACCCCACAACCAGGAAGGCCCCGAAGGTGGCAAGGGCGCACTTGTATGGTTTGGGCTGCTCCAGCGGCAGGCCCAATTCCTCGGTAAGCATGGTCTCTACCCAGAGCTTGCGATCCGTGGTGATGGTGTTCACCACACTTTCCAGGGTTTCACCCTCGAATCCCTTGCCTGCAAAAATCTGGCGCACCTCCTCGCGCTCGCCGTCCGGCACATGGTCGATATGCTTCTCCTCGGTACGGCTGGCTTTTTCCACCCGGTGTCTCTCGCTCTTGGTGCCGAGATAATTGCTCACGGCCATGCTGAAGCCGTCGGCCAGCAGATTGGCAAAGCCGAGCACCACAACCACCGTCTTGTCGAAGCCGGCGCCGTAGGCGCCGGCCACCACGGCAAAGGTCGTAACCGCCCCATCCACGGCACCCAGCACGGCATCTCCCAGATGGCTGTGGGGTTCGTTGTTCTCCAGACGTTCGCGGATCTGTTCGGGATGATGCTCCTGTTTCAGCTTGTCCCTGTCCACCGCCCTGCCTCCTCTTGTCTCCCGTTGCGATGGCCGCTGCCGGGGATAAAAGGTAAACTTCTCTTATAAACCCTACTGTTGCAGAACTTTTTTTCAACAGAAATGAGAAGTTTTGCGGAGAATGCCAGCTGCGGGAAGGGGTCTGATTCGGGGCAGTGTCAGGAACTAAAGGATCTCCGGCTCCGGGATAATTGGTTCCTTCTTCCGATACACCATACCCTGGAAAACAGCTACGATATCATTGTCATCATTGGTAATACGGACCGAGTAGGAAGCCAGCTTCGGGTTTCTCGACTCCTCCTTGGCTTCGGCATACAAGGTACCGCGGGTCGCCGCCTTGAGAAAGGAGATGCTGACGTTGATTCCCATGGCCAGGGTGCCGTGAGAGTTGGAGGCGACGGCGAAAGCGAAGTCCCCCAGGGTGAAAATGGCGCCGCCATGGACGGTTTTGGCGCCGTTGAAGTGGAAGGGCTGAATCTTCATGCTCACTTTTGCATAGCCCGGTTTCACCTCGAGCAGTTCAATGCCGCTGTGGCGGGCAAAAACATCTTCGGTGGAAAAAAATTCCTTGATCTTTTCCATGCTGTCCTCGTTCATTTGATCAACCGAATTGATAGAGATTCGACCGGCCATCCGGCAGAGTGTCCGTATCGAAACAAATCCGCAACACAATTCCAATCGGCTTGGCAGGTGTTCCAAAGGTGACCAGAAAACATACACCTTTACATTTCGTATTAAAAGGTTAAAATCCCTTACAGGATTTCATATTTTTTTAAAAATATCCTGCCAATATGCAGTTTGCAATGGGAAAGAGGCCATGGCCAAAAATTCAGAACCGACGATCAAGGCATCCTGTTCCTTGTTGAAAATTCCGACCGGCATCCGCGGCCTGGACGAGGTCACCGGAGGCGGACTGCCTCAGGGGCGTCCCACTCTGGTTTGCGGCGGGACCGGGTGCGGCAAGACCATGTTCGCCATGGAGTTCCTCCTCCGGGGGATCATTCAGTTCAAGGAACCCGGCGTCTTCATGTCCTTTGAGGAAAGGCCTGAGGAACTGACCGCCAATTACGCTTCGCTGGGCTTCGATCTGATGAAATTGGTTTCCCGCAAGAATCTCATCCTCGACTACGTTCATATCGAAAGGAGCGAAATCGAGGAAACCGGGGACTACGACCTCGAGGGTCTGTTCATCCGCCTTGACCATGCCATCAACGCCATCGGTGCCAAACGCGTCGTTCTCGATACCATCGAAGCCCTTTTTTCCGGGCTGAGCAACGAAACAATTTTACGGGCCGAACTCAGGCGTCTGTTCCGCTGGCTGAAATCGAAAGGGGTCACCGCCGTGATTACCGGTGAAAAAGGGGAACGGACCCTGACCCGCCATGGCCTGGAAGAGTATGTGGCCGACTGCGTCGTTTTTCTCGACCACCTGGTGACAAACCAGATCGCCACCCGCCGAATGCGGATCATCAAGTACCGCGGTTCTTCCCATGGCACCAACGAATATCCCTTCCTTATCGATAACCATGGCATATCCGTACTGCCGATAACCTCCCTGAGCCTCGACCATCCCGCTACCGACGACCGGATCTCCACCGGCATTGACCGGCTGGATATGATGCTGGGAGGACAGGGCTTTTTCCGCGGCAGCAGCATCCTGGTGTCCGGAACAGCCGGTACAGGCAAGACCAGTCTTGCCTCGCAGTTTGTCGAAGCGGCCTGTCGCAGGGGGGAACGCGCCCTGTACTTCGCGTTTGAGGAATCACCCCGGCAGATTATCCGCAACATGCGCTCCCTCGGCATCGATCTCGAACCCCTTTCGAAAAGGGGCCAGTTGCAGTTCGTCGCGGCGCGGCCGACCCTTTTCGGTTTGGAAATGCATCTGGTTTCCATGCATAATGCGATCGAAGAATTCAGGCCCGACCTGGTGGTTGTTGACCCGATTTCCAATCTCATAACAACCGGCAGCCCTGTCGAAGTCCGCGCGATGCTCACCCGCCTCCTCGATTTCCTGAAGGGAAAACAGGTGACGACCCTGTGCACCGACCTCACCAATGCCGGTAAAAATCTCGAGCAGACGGAATTAGACATCTCCTCCCTCATGGATACCTGGCTCCTGCTGAAAACCATAGAGGAAATGGGAGAGAGAAACCGGGGCCTCTACATCCTCAAGTCCCGGGGCATGGCCCACTCCAACCAGGTTCGAGAATTTGTTCTCAGTGACAAGGGCCTCCAACTGCTCGACGTCTACACCGGCCCGGGAGGGGTCCTGACCGGCGCCGCCCGCGAAAACCAGGAACTGATGGACAGGGCCGAAGAAATCAGGCAGAATCAAAAAAAAGAACGCAAAATTCGGGAGATGGAGCGGAAAGAGAAGATGCTTGAAGCGCAGATAACTGCGCTGAGGGCAGGCTACGAAGCTGAGCGGGAAGAACTTCAGCAGATGATTGATCAGGAAAAACTGGAGTCCCGGCGCCGGGAAATTATGACCCATATTCGGCAGGCCGATCAAATCGATGGAGAAAACCAGACCCGGCAACCCCTCGAAAAGAGCGATTCATGAAAAACGATACCGATTTTCAACCTGAAGCTTCCGGATCATCGGCAGAAATCTATCTTCTTCGTCTCTACGTCGCCGGCCAGACAGCCAAGAGCATTGCCGCCTTCGCAAACCTGAAGAAGATCTGTGAAACTCACCTTCAGGGAAAGTACAGGATCGAGGTGATCGACCTGCAGCAGAATCCATCCCTCGCCCAGGGGGATCAGATCCTGGCGCTTCCGACCCTGGTGCGGCGCCTCCCTCCACCGGTGAAGAAGATCATCGGCGATCTTTCCAATACCGAGAGGGTACTGGTCGGGCTGGACATCCGCCCATTGGACCCGATACCACCTCCTTCTGCATAGATTCAGGAGTTCCCGTAATGGTCAGAAAAAAGCACAATGACGATGGCAAGGGAAACAGTACGGAAGACTTTGAACTGACTCTCAGCCAAAGTGAAGAATCCGAAATCTATGTCCTTCGCCTCTACGTTGCGGGAACCACGCCGAGATCCCAGCGCGCTATCGAAAACGTCCGAAAAATATGTGACGCATATCTTCCCGGACGTTATCAACTGGAAATCATAGACATCTATCAGCAGCCGATCTTTGCCCGGGAAGGGCAGATAGTGGCTGCGCCCACTCTGGTCAAAGAACTCCCTCCCCCACTGCGCAAGTTTATTGGAGACATGTCTGGAACAGAGAGAATTCTGGTTGGGCTGGATTTGCGGTCAAAGGAATGACTTTATGTCCGTAAAAAGCGATTATCAGCAGGTTCTTTCCGAAATAGAGGAACTTCGCATTCGGCTGATGGAAGCCGAAGAGGCCCTTGCCGCCATTCGACAGGGCGAAGTCGACGCCCTGGTCATCGCCGGAGAAGACGGAGAAAAAATCTACACCCTGGACGGGGCTGATCAGCCTTATCGGGTTCTTGTGGAAACCATGAGTGAAGGAGCGGCAACCCTCAATCCGGACAGTTACCTGCTCTTTGCCAACACCCGGCTTTCCGAGCTCCTCGGAGTTCCTCTGGAGCGGTTGCTTGGCAAACCTCTGCTGTCCTTTGTCGTTCCGGAGCAAGGCGCGATCCTCAAAAACTTGCTGGAAAAAGCGCTGGACCTGGACTGCCGTTTAGGGGAGAGCTTCCGCACGGAGCTGACCCTGATCAAGGAGAACAGTGAACTTCTGCCGGTGCTGGTCTCCTGCTGTAGCCTCAAAATCGGCACCAGCCTGGCCATCAGTACCATCGTCACCGATCTTTCAGAACATAAAAAAAAGGAAAAGATTCTTGCCGCCGGAGAATTGGCCTCCTCCATTCTGGAGCAGGCGGGAGAAGCCATCATCGTCTGCGACGAGACCGGCAGGGTGATCCGGGCCAGCCGTCAGGCAAAGGAGCTTTTCGGGAAAAATCCCGTTTTTCAGCCCTTCGACCGGCTGGGCCCCCTTCTCGAATCGCAGTCCGGCCAAAAATTCTCGGTGGCCGCTCCTCTCGCCGGAAAAATTTCACAGGCTGTCGAAGTGTGCATGCAGAGAGACTGCCGATCCTTCCACCTGCTCCTCAACGCCAGGCCGTTACTGAGCAACTGGCAGATTTTCGGCTGCGTGGTGACCTTGACCGATATTACCGAACTGAAATCAGCCGAGCAGAAGCTGCTCGAAGCCAAGAAAACCGCCGATGGGGCGAATCAGGCGAAAAGCGAATTTCTGGCCAACATGAGCCATGAAATCCGCACTCCCATGACCGTCTTCATGGCCGCCATCGAGCAACTGCTGCAGATTGATGATCGTCCGGATCACCTCCGGTTGCTGCGGCTGGCCGACCAGTCGGCCAATCGCCTGAGAAGCCTGATCGATGATATTCTGGATTTCTCCAGAATCGAGGCACGCAAGGTGGAAATCGAACAATATCCCTTCGACCTGAAAAATTGCGTGCAGGATGCGGTCAACATGTTTGTTCGCCCCGCTCGGGAAAAGAACCTCGATCTTCTGCTGGATGTGGCCACCGAAACGCCGAAAAAGGTATGGGGAGATGCGAACCGCTTGGGGCAGATACTGCTCAACCTGATCGGCAACGCCGTCAAATTCACCAACGAAGGGGAGGTTCAGGTCAAAGTACAGCCAAGAGGCAGTCTGCTGGAGTTTTCAATAGCGGATACCGGCATCGGCTTTCCCGAGGAAAAACGCGACCTGCTGTTCACCAGCTTCAGCCAGGCGGATGCTTCCTTTACCCGGCAGTATGGAGGTGCCGGACTTGGCCTGGCCATTTCGAAATCGCTGGTGGAGTTGATGGGGGGAAATATCTCGGTCCAAAGACGAAAAGAAAAAGGGACCGTCTTCACCTTTACCCTGCCGCTGAGAGCCCTGGAGGGATCCCCGACGCCGCTAGAGGAAACCCTTGTGAAGGAAGCGGCCGAATCCTGTTCCGCCTTCCGCATCCTGCTCGCAGAGGACGATCCGATGATCCGCGAAATGATCACCATGATCCTGACCGGAAGAGGATGGCAGATCTCTCAGGCAAAGACCGGGCGGGAAGCTCTTGACCAGTGGATGGCCGAAGATTTCGATCTTATCTTCATGGACCTGCAGATGCCGGAAATGAGCGGTATCGAGGTCACACGGCACATTCGTGAGAAAGAGGGTTCGCGTCGCAAAAGAACCTGCATCATCGGGCTGACCGGTCATGCCTGGGGGGAGGTCATGGATGAGTGCCTTGAAGCCGGAATGGAACGAGTCCTGACCAAGCCGGTGCGGATGAAGGAACTGCTATTGGCCATCGATGAGTGCACGTCTCCGTAGTTTTGCCCTTCCCATTTCAAAAACTCCCTCCTTAAGGGGAAGCCTGCATGCTGGCTTCCCCCATTTTGCCGCCGGCCGGATTCAGGATCAGTGCAGCTCGATTTTTCTCACCTTTTCCTTGGCCTGTTGCGATTTGGGCATTTCGACATGCAGCACGCCGTTACGATAATTTGCGTTGATATTATCCACCTCCACTTCCATCGGCAGGGAGATGCTTCTCTCATAGACCCCATACTGGCATTCCCGGCAGATGGGCTGTCCCTCGGACTCTTCGGTTTTCTCGACCTTGCGTTCTCCGCGGATGGTGAGAATATTGCCCGTTACGGTAACATCGATATCCTTCTGATCGATTCCAGGCATTTCGGCATGAATCCGATAGCTGTCGTCGGTTTCCTCCATGTCGATTCGAGGGCGTCCGGTGGTCTCAAACATTCCGCTCATCAGCCCTTCCCTGGGGAAGCCATGGAAGAAATCCTCGAACATCGATTCGAGTGCGCGGCGAACCGGCCATCGCTCCTCGAAACTCGGAATCAGCTCACTTTGACGGCGCCAGGGCGCGATGTCTCTTCTGGGCATGATTTTCTCCTTTCGATGTCTGTTTTATTTAGGAGCCGAAACCTGCGGCTTGTTCTCCTTTGAGAAATCAAACCATCAGCTCCTTTGCGGGTTGGTTCAATGGATCTGGCTTTTGACACGCCTGGCCAGAATCTCCGCCTGTTCGGGGCTGAGCACCTCCCGGGCAAGCCGAAACAAAGTATCCTTTTCCCAGTCCCGGTGTGACATAAATTCCCCATGCAGGCGCTCGATCAGATACTGAAACCGTTTATCTGTTATTGGGGTCTTGTCCATCTCGCGCAGAAGGTTTTCGAGATCCCGCACGTCCTGGCGAGACTTTTCCGCCTGTTTCCTGCTCCGCGGATCGGTGTGCAGCAAGGCGTAGAGATTGTCTTCCTCCACCTGGTTCAAGCGCTGGATGCGATCCCGAACCTCTTTCCAAAGCTGGGACCTGTCCTCCGGCTGATGTGCGGTGCTGTCTTCGAGCTTCTTCAGATTGCTTTCGATTTTACTGTTTTCCCTTTCGAATATATCCGTCATGTCCATGGCAGCCCCCTTGAACGGGAAACGGGTATCTAAGCTCGGCCTTCCGTGGGAGATTCAAACAGCGGATCGAAGTGAGGACCGAGCTGGGACCGCACATCCCCTATCTCTCCGGACGCCACGGCCTCCATCAGCACGCTGACTACGGCTTTGGCGTGGGCAATTGCCGTATCGACGCCGGTACCCTCCTTTTCTCCGACCTTTTCGAAAAATTCTCTCAGGTCGAAGGATTCCCCACCCTGGGAGCGCTGCAGATACTGGCCGATCTCTTCCGGCAGCTGGACCGCAAGATCCTCGGCTTCCTCTTTTTGAATTCTCTGAGCCAGGGTTTCCAGGGTCGCCCGGATTGCCTTGACCGCTTCCCCGTCGGAAGCGACTCTCGCCCGTCTCTGAACCTGGCCGATGAAATGTTCGTATTGCATCCTCTGACTCCTTTCAGGATCAGATGCTGGAAAATCGACGATCAGCTCACCATGTTCCGCGGCTCGCCCCTGAGGAAGGCCTCGATATTGTCCCGGGTCGTATCCAGGATCCGCTGCAGGGCCTCTCGGGTGTTGAAGGCGTTGTGGGGCGTGATGACCACATTGGATCGGCGCAGAAGCAGGTGGTCGGTCAGAAGTTTTTCCAGATCGTGTTGGCTGCTGAAAATTTTCCGCGGCAGTTCCGCCTCTTCACGAATGGCCGGCTCTTCCGGCAGCACGTCGAGCCCGGCGGCCGCGACCTTTCCGTCGATAAGGGCCTGCAGCAGTGCCCGGTTGTCGATGACGCCGCCGCGACTGGTGTTGATCACAATGGCGCCATCCTTCATCTGGTGGAACTGCTCCTCTGCCAGGAGATGGTGGGTCTTGGGATTTTCGGGAACATGGAGACTGACCACGTCGGACGCGGCCAGCAATTCGGGGAGATCCACGTAGCGGAAACCGAGGTCGCGGGCCAGATCCTCCCGGGGTCTGACATCGAAGGCGAGGACCTTCATTTCGAAACCCCGGGCGATGCGGATCGCGTGCAGCCCTATATTGCCGGTGCCCACTACGCCCAGGGTTTTATCCTTCAGGTCGAAACCGAGCAGCCCCTCATTGCGAAAATCTCCCCGCTGGGTTCGGCACACGGAATCCCAGATTTTTCGGCTGATGGCCAGGAGCAGGGCGAAGACATGTTCGGCCACGGTATTTTCGCCGTAGGTCGGTACGTTGCAGACGGAAATCCCCTTTTCCTGACAGTACTCGGTGTCGATATGGTCGAAACCGGTCGAACGGGTGGCGATCAACTTCAAATTTTTGCAACGCTCCAGAACTGTGCGGTCGACTTTCGAGTAGATAAAGGTGGAGATGATGTCGAAATCGGCAAAGCGGTCGACATTCTTTTCCGTCAGCTTTTCGTTGATTGTCTCCACCTGGTGCTGATCGGACAGTTCTTTAAGTCCCCGTTCTTCCCACTCTTCCATCTCGAACATGGCTATCTTCATGATGGGCTCCAGTGCTATCGACCGGCTCCACTCCGGACACCTCACAAGGATAGACCATAGGGCTGCGTCTTCAAGGACTTCTAATGTTTTCCCTTTCTATTTAAATAAGTTGGCAGATTATTTCTTAACCTCTTTATCAACTTCTGCAGCGGCGATCTGCTGCTTGACCTGAAGAAAGCTGTCGGGACTGACGGAAATGGAATCGATCCCCTGGTGCACCAGGAATTGAGCGAATTCCGGATGGTCGCTGGGCGCCTGACCGCAGATGCCGGTCTTGACCCCATGGCGGCGTGCCTTGGCCAGCAAATCGGCAATGGCGATCTTCACCGCTTCGTCCCGCTCGTCAAACAGATTCTTCAGTCGATCGCTGTCCCGATCGACGCCGAGGACCAGCTGGGTCAGGTCGTTGGAACCGATGGAAAACCCGTCGAAGCGTTCGGCGAACCGGTCGGCGAGAAAAACGTTGGCCGGGATTTCCGCCATCACATAGATCGCCAGCCCCTGCCGTCCCCGGACCAGTCCGTGGTCGGCCAGAACCTGCAGGACGCGATCCGCCTCATCCAGAGAGCGGCAGAAAGGAATCATGACGACCACATTATTCATGCCGATCTCCTCGCGGGCCTTGCGGATCGCCCGACACTCCAGGGCGAAACCCTCTCTGTAGTCGGCGTCGTAATACCGTGACGCTCCCCGCCAGCCGAGCATCGGGTTCTCCTCCTTCGGCTCGAAGGGGGCGCCCCCGATCAGCTGAGCATACTCATTGGTCTTGAAATCGCTCATTCGCACGATC
Source organism: Syntrophotaleaceae bacterium (assembly GCA_041390365.1). NCBI lineage: Bacteria > Pseudomonadati > Thermodesulfobacteriota > Desulfuromonadia > Desulfuromonadales > Syntrophotaleaceae > Syntrophotaleaceae bacterium. The sequence continues at coordinate 1,522,214 of JAWKQB010000001.1, forward strand.
ACCGGGCGTGGATGATGCACCGCGGCAATCCGGGAGATGCCCCGGGCCAGGGTGTCCACGAAATACTGACTCTTGTCCTCATAGGAACGGGTCAACTCCTCGATCCGTTGTTTCGCCGCCTGATCCTCCAGCTGGTCGAACCGGACCAGGGCCATGGGGTGAATCTGTATCAGGTTGCCGATGATGAACTCCATGCGGGCGAGCCCCACTCCATCCGCAGGCAGACGCCACCAGCGGTAGGCGGCCGAGGGATTGGCCAAATTGATCATGACCTGGACCCGGGTCTCGGGAACGGCATCGAGCGCCATGTCGCGCTCCTCGAATTCCAGTTCCCCCTCGTACACCACCCCCTCGTCCCCTTCGGCGCAGGAGACGGTGACCCCCTGACCGTCCTTCAGCACCTCCGACGCATTTCCCGTTCCCACCAGGGCCGTCAATCCCATCTCCCGGCTGACGATGGCGGCATGGCTGGTGCGCCCACCGTGATCGGTGACGATGGCCGAGGCCTTCTTCATGATGGGCACCCAATCCGGATCGGTCATGCCGGTGACCAGCACGGCCCCTTCTTCGAAACGATCGATCTCATCCGGGCTTTTGAGCCGCAGCACCTTGCCGGCGGCAATGGCATCGCCGATGGCCAGACCGGAGACCAGTTTCTTCCCTTTCTCCTTCAGCCGGTAGGATTTGAGAACGCCGGCTTCCTTGAGGGCCTGAACGGTTTCGGGACGGGCCTGCACGATGAAAAGCTCCCCGCTTTTACCGTCCTTGGCCCACTCCATGTCCATCGGCCGACCGTAATGCTCTTCAATGGCCACCGCCCAGCGGGCCAACTGGAGAATCTCGTCCTCTTCAAGCACGAAGCGGGCGCGCTCCTCGGCGCTGGTGTCCACCAGTTCGGTCTTCGCGTCCCCCTCGCCGTACACCATCTTGCGCTCCTTGGCCCCCAGGCTCTTTTCCACAATCGGGCACAGTTCTGGGGATTTCAGAAAGGGTTTGAAGACGTGGTATTCGTCCGGCTCGACCATGCCCTGAACGATGGTCTCCCCCAGGCCCCAAGCGGCGTTGATCAGCGCGATGCGGGGAAATCCGGTTTCCGTGTCGAGGGAGAACATGACCCCCGAGCCGGCGAGGTCGGACCGCACCATCTGCTGGACCCCGGCCGACAGGGCCACTTTCATGTGGTCGAATCCGTTGTTTTCCCGATAGGCGATGGCCCGGTTGGTGAAGAGAGAGGCGAAGCAGCGCTTGACGGCGTCCAGCAGGTCCTCCTCGCCCCGGATATTGAGAAAGGTTTCGAGCTGTCCGGCGAAACTCGCCTCGGGCAGGTCCTCGGCGGTGGCGCTGCTGCGCACGGCGACGGACGGCTGGTCCTGGTCCAGACGGGACCCTAATTTTCGGTAGGCCTCCCGAATCGCCTCGGCCAGGGGCGCCGGCATTTTGCCGTCCAGGATCAGGTGCCTGACCTTCTCGCCGACCTGATCCAGGTTGCTCTGATCGTCCTTGAGGCCGACCAGTGCCTCGGCAAGCCTGTCCCGCAGATCATTCTCATCCAGGAAACTCCAGTAGGCGGCCGCCGAGGTGGCAAATCCCGTCGGCACCCGTACGCCGGCCGTTTTCAGGCGGCGGATCATCTCACCAAGGGAGGCATTTTTCCCGCCGACTTTCCCGGTATCGTCGTTGCCAAGATCGGCCAGCCAATAAAGCATGTCGGGTTCACTGCTCATTGATCGAACTCCTTATGCAAGCGTCCATTTCACTGTCTCTGATCATTCCCGGGTCCTTGTTTCACAGAATTTTGATCGTCCTCGCCCCACTCCGGCTCTTCCGTCGGGACAAGGTGGAATTCGAAGGAGGACCCCGGGCTCACTTCCCGAAACTGCCCCCGGTAGGCAATGGTAATTGGAAAGGCTGCCAGTTGAGTTCGACTGCTGACCCTGAGAATATCCTGATCGATGTACAGTTCCAGTTCCTGATGACGGTATCGGATGCGGGCCGACAGGCAGTTCAAGGACTTGGGAAGCCGCGGATTGAAGTGAAGAGTGCCTCCCTTGGTCTCGATGCCGGTGTAGCAGCGCTGGATGAGATCGACGGTGCCGGCCATGGCGCCCAGGTGAATCCCTTCGGCTGTCGTGCCCCCCTGGATGTCGGCGATATCGCTGTCGATGGCGCCCTGGAAAAGCTTCCAGGACCCCCGGCGATTGGCCCGGGCCAGAACCCAGGAATGGACCACCCAGCTCAGAGTGGACCCGTGGGAGGTTCGCTGCAGGTAGTAGTCGATATTTTTGGGAATGGTTTCCCTCTTGAACCGGTACCCGAGCTGCTCGAAAAGCTGCTGCAGTTCGCTGGCGGAGAAAAGATAGAACAGCATGAGAACATCGGCCTGCTTCGATGCCTTGTAGCGGTTGGGGGTATCCCCCTCCTTTTCCAGAATCCGGTCGAGACGCTGGATATCTCCGTATTTCCGACGATATCCATCCCAGTCGAATTCCTCGAGCTTTTCGTATCCTTCGAACTGACTGATAATGTCCTCGTCATGAAAGGGGACGAAGAGGCGACGGCCGATGGTCCCCCATGCGGCGATCTCCTCCCGCTCCACTCCCAGTTTCTCCCGCAGGGCAAAAGCCCGGTCCGGCGGCAGGATGGCCAGGGCATCGGCCGCCCGGTTGAGGACCCAGGCCGCCAGGATGTTGGTATAGGCATTGTTGTCGAGGCCGCCTTCCCTGGCGGGATCGGCTTCCGGATAAGCCGTATGGAATTCGTCCGGGCCCATGACTCCCCGGATGTCATAGCGGTCGCGCTCGCTGTTCCAGGTGGCGATACTGGCCCAGAACCGGGCGATCTCCACCAGCAGCTCGGCCCCATAGCTGTAGAGAAATTCTCGATCGTTGGTGACCTGATAATACTGCCAGATATTGTAGGCCACGGCCGAAGCGATGTGCCTCTGACGGTGGCTGTTGTCCGGAACCCAGCGTCCCGACGCCGGATTCAGATGGATCACCTGACTCTCCTCCCGGCCGCTGCTGCCGCTCTGCCAGGGAAACATGGCTCCGCGGTAACCCGCCTCCCGTGCCAGTCGGCGGGCTTCCGGAAGTCGGCGATAGCGGTAGAGGAGAAGCGCGCGTGTGAGAACGGGGCGGCGCAGATTGAGGAAGGGGAAGATAAACAGTTCGTCCCACATGATGTGAGCCCGATAGGCCTCGCCATGCCATCCTCGGGGCGGCACCCCGACGTCACGGTCTATGGAATGAAAGGACACCGTCTGCAGGAGATGGAAAACATGGAGACGCAGCTTGAGCTGGTCATCGTCCGAATCCACCACTTCCAGACGAAGATCGAAGTCCTCCCAGAGATGTCGCCAGACCATGGAATGACAATCGGCCAGAAACTGAAAGGACTCCGTCTCGGCGATCTTGGTCCGCGCAGCAATCCCCGGTTCCGAAATGGCATTGTCTTTTGAAGAGTAGAGCGCGGCGATCTTTTCCACCCTCAGTTCATGGCCTGCCACCACGTCCATCTGCAGGTCCTGGTAGACATAATCGGTCAGACTGCCGGTCTGCCGCTTCGGATCGACCTCCCGGTCGCCTTGATAAACGCGGGTGCGGACGGCCTCGGTTATTTCCATCAGCGATTGGACGGTCCGGCTCGTCAGCCAGATAACATCCTTTTCGGAATGGCCGGTACCAATCGTTTCCAGATGCCTGCTGTGGAGCTCCTGATAGCGCTTTACGCCGTGATTGATCACCGTGCCGTCAATGGCGGATCGAATCAGAAGAGAGCCCGACCAGTTCTCCGGCAGGATGTTCACTTCAAGGCCGGCCAGGTGCTGATCGGCCATGCTCACGAACCGCCGCTCCTGCCAGCGCGTCACCCGTCCCTCGTCATCGCGAAACCGGAATGAGCGCATCAAAAGACCTCGGGCCAGGTCCAGCTCCTGACGGTAGTCGAGGATGTCCACACGATCGGGACCCAGCCAATCGCCATCCTCGATTTTTAATAACAAAACCAGCCAGTTCGGCAGGTTTACCAGATCCTCGTTTTCAATTTTCCGGTCATGGAGGTCTGTGGTCAGGCGATTGTATCCGCCGGCCAGATAGGTGCCCGGATAGTGGACACCGTCAGCCATGGAATCGGGAGCGGCCCCCCGGCTGCAGAAATAGCCGTTGCCCAGGGTGCAAAGGGTTTCCCGCAGGCCCTCTTTGTCCGGCTCATACCCCTGGTAAGTCAGCAGCCATCCATTACTCATCGAAGTCCCTTTTTTCTTTTTCAAGAAGTTCACAGAGGTCTTCGACCACGACATCGGCACCCTGGGACCGCAAAGAGTCCTGACGGTCGCCGTCGCCCGATCGGTCGACGCCGATCACCCGATGGAATTTTCCCCGTGCTCCGGCCTTGACCCCCGAAAGGGCGTCCTCCACAACGGCCACCCTCTCCCCGGATACGGCGAGAAGCTCCGCCGCACGATAAAATATGGCCGGATCGGGCTTCCCGGGGAGGTCCAGTCGCGCCATCTCCGTTCCATCCACCCGGACATCGAAAAGGTCCGTTAGACCGGCATTTTCGAGAACAGCCCGACAATTTCGACTCGAAGAAATGATTGCGGTTTTGATACCGTCGGCGCGCAAAGATTGGATGAAAGGGACCGCGTCCGGAAAAACCGGCACCATATTTTGCTTCAGCCAAGCTTGAAAGAAAGTATTTTTGCGATTTCCCAGGCCGCATATCGTCTCCGCGCCGGGATCATCGTCCGGCGTCCCCCAGGGCAGCTCGATGCCGCGGGAGGCGAGAAAATCCTCAACGCCGTCATAGCGGGGCTTGCCATCGAGGTGCTTCAAATAGTCCTTCTCCTGAAAAGGCGAAAAGCCTTCATCGCCGCGCTCGACCCGCTCCTCCCGATAGTCATCGAACAGGCGCTTCCAGGCCGCGCTATGAGCGACGGCGGTATCGGTGACGACACCGTCCATATCGAAAATGAAGGCATCGACAGCATCTTTCCAACCTTCCGGTTTTCGAAGTCTGCCCGGCGCAGGTCTTTGTTTCTTGTCCATCAGACGATACTCCTGGCATCTTATTCTAAAAGCCTAACAATCCCGCTGACGGTTACAAGCCTGTTAATAAGACTTTACAATTGGCGCAGTTTGGCCGCCTGCCCGACCACCAGGGGAAACAGGCTTCCCCCCAGGATCAGCATCCACATCTGAACGGTGGGCGGCTGCAGACCGAGAATTGTGGAGAGCGCGGGAATGTAGATTGCCATCAGCAACAGGCTGATTCCCAGGGCCAGAGCTGCCCAGATGTAACCGTTGCCGGTCACTTCGTTTACAAAAAAGGCGGCGCGGGAAGCGCGCATGTTGAAAACGTGCCACAGACGGGCCAGAACCAGGGCGGAGAAAGACACCGTAACGGCTTTTTCCGACGGCATGTCATAGAAGTAGAGAGCCAGGGCAAACACGCCGACCACCGCTGCCGTAAAAACCAGGGCGTACCCCCCGATGCCGATCCAGTGGGACCGGGTCAGCAGGGATTCCCGAGGATCCCGCGGCGGGCGATCCATGACGCCCGGGGGGGCGCCGCCCAGTCCCAGTGCCAGGGCGGGGAAAACATCGCCGATGATATTGATGTAGAGGATCTGCAGAGGCAGCAGGGGCAGCGGCATTCCGATCAGGATGGCCACCGTGATGATCAGGACTTCGCTGACGTTGCCGGAGATGAGATAGTAGATGAACTTGCGAATATTGTCGAAAATGACCCGGCCATAGCGGACCGCGGCAACAATGCTGCCGAACCGGTCGTCCTTGAGCACCATGTCCGCCGCCTCCCTGGCCACCTGGGTCCCCCGCTGCCCCATGGCCACGCCGATGTCCGCCTTCCTCAGCGCGGGCGCGTCGTTCACCCCGTCTCCGGTCATGGCCACGACCTCTCCGTTTTTCTGATGCAGATCGATGAGGGTCAGCTTTTGGGCGGGGGACAGGCGGGCGAAGATCGAAGCCCGGAGGATCTTTTTCTTCTCCTCCTCCGACAGATCCTCCGTCCTTTTCAATATCGCTCCCCGCAGGGCCTTTTCTTCGTCCACCTCCATCCCCAGGGCCTTTGCGATCCCCCTGGCCGTGGCCGGCTGGTCCCCCGTGACCATGACAACACGGATGCCTGCAGCACGGCACTCCTCCAGGGTGGATTTCACATCTTGTCTCGGTGGGTCCAGAAGCCCTGCAAGACCATACAGGATGAGATCCTCATAGGGATCGGCGTCGGCCTCCGCCACCGTTTTTCCGGCAAGAGCCAGAAGCCGAAGACCCTCTTCGGCCAACCGGGTATTGCGGTCGAGCCACTCCCGTCGCCCCTGCTCATTCAGCTCCTTCTCTCCGTCTTCGGTCAAAACCCGTGTCGCGACCTTCAGGACCTCTTCGGGAGCGCCTTTTACAGCCACCAGAACGCCCTCTTCCGCTTGGTGAAAGGTGGCCATCATTTTGGTTTCGGTGCTGAAGGCCTCTTCCCGAATTTCCGGCATCCTGTCCAGCAGTTCTTTGCGGTTCACCCCCCCGGCCAGGCCGGCGCGCAGAAGGGCGGTTTCCATGGGATCTCCTGAAGCCTTTTCCTCCTCCAATTCGGCATTGGTGCAGAGAACGCCCGCTTCCAGCGCCTTTTTCAAGGTTTTTTTTGCAGACAGTTCGATCTCCTGCCCATCCATCCGCAAAGCGTCCTGATCGACCTGCACCTCCCCACCGTTCAGGGCGATCAGGCTGACCGTCATTCGGTTCTCCGTCAGGGTCCCGGTTTTGTCGCTGCAGATGACGGTGGTGGCGCCCAGGGTGTCGACGGCTGAGAGGCGATTGATGAGGGCGTTGCGTTCAGCCATCCGCCACATTCCCCGGGCCAGCGCCATGGTGGCGACAATCGGCATCCCCTCGGGCACGGCGGCCACGGCCATGGCAATGGCGGTCTCCAGCACCAGCACCCAATCCTTTCCGCCGATGACACCGGCCGCGGCGACAATCACACCCATGAGGACGGTGAGGAGAACCAGCCGGCGCCCGAGTCGTGCCAAGCGTTTCTCCAGGGGGGTCCCTTCCTGTTCGGCTTCATCCGTCAGTGAAGCGACCTGTCCAATCTCGGTTTCCATCCCTGTCGCGATGACCACGCCCCGTCCAGAGCCGGTTGTCAGCGCGGTCCCCTTGAACAGCATGCAGGTCCGGTCGGCCAGATCGGTCTCCTCCTCCACGGCTTGATCGCCCTTTCTCACTGGAACCGATTCGCCCGTCAATGCCGATTCGTCGACCTGCAGATGATCCGCTTCTATAATTCTCAGGTCGGCCGGGATGATATCCCCGCCCTCGACCAGCACCAGATCCCCCGGCACCAGTTCCCGCGCCGGCACCTCCCGTTCCTGCCCCTCTCGCAGGACCCGCGCCTGGACTTCCCCCAGCTGCTGCAGGGCCTCCATGGAGCGCCGGGCCTTGAGTTCGGTAAAAAATCCGATAAAGCCGTTGATGACCAGGACGATGCCGATGGCGAATCCCTCCAGCCCCTTGCCGAAAAGGAAGGCGACAAGAGAGGCGACAGCCAGTATGACGATGACCAGACTCTTGAACTGATTAACGAAAATGCGCCAGACGCTCGCCTTTTCTTTCTCCCGCAGGCGGTTGTCACCGAAGGCTTCCCTCCGCTTCGCGACCTCCTGTTGCGAAAGTCCCTGATCCGGCGAAACGTTGAGGCGATCAGCGGTTTCCCTGGATGACAGGGTCCAGGGTTTCTGCGGAAGAGAAATATTCCTGTTCTGGATCATGGGTTGGATGTCCCTCCGGGTGTTTTTCGACCGCAGCCGCCTGGCTGCCGATCTCATTTGGCCAGGACGATGATGACGGCCACAACAACGCCGCTGCCGACGGCCAGCAAGGTATATTTCGGCTCCTCTTTTTCCGACTTGGGCAACAGGTGGGTGGCGCCGACATAGACAAGGGCGCCGGCGGCCAGAGACAGCAGGGCCCCGAGCAAAGATTTATCGATCCGGCTGACAAAGGGGTAGGACACCAGCACGCCCAACGGGGTCGATGCCGAGGCGGCGAGCAAGGCAAGAAGCATGGATTTTTGTTTCGAGAATCCCCCCTTGATCAGCAGCAGATAGGTGAGGATTCCCTCGGGGAATTCATGCAGCACCATGCCGGTTGCGGCCAATGCCCCCGTAAACAGGCTGACGCTGAAGGTGATGGAGTAGACGACACCGTCAAGAAAGGAATGAAAGCCGATACCGATCATGGGGATCAGGCCGATGCCGCAATCGGGATCCTCTTCTCCGGCACAGACAAATACATGGATAAAACGGTTCAACAGGTAGAGAAGCAGGAATCCGGTCAGCAGATAAACCGGCCCTCCGGCGTTCAGTTCGAAGGCCTCCGGAATGATATGCAGGAAGGAGACGGAGATCAGGACTCCGGCCGCAAAGCAGATAATGTAGATGCTGTATCGTCGACCCCACTCCTCAAAGTGACGCACGGTCCAGATCCCCAGCGCGGTCACCGTTGCCGCGGCGATGCTGGCTCCCATTGCCGTCCAGAAGGTTTTGTCCATGCCGGCTCCACTTTTTGCGCCCTGAGGCGCCTACGGAAATCTGTCTGGTCTTCTCCACCCTATCAAGTTTGTTTCCTTTTTCAATGACTCCCCAACCTCCATGCAAACAGGCCTGCCGCATGAGCGGCAGGCCTGTTTTGAACTCATTCAAAATTTTGATGGTCCGGCTTTGTCTTGGATTTCTATTAACCGAGAACCGATACCAGCAGATAAGCGGTATATCCGATATAACAACTCATCAGGACAGCGCCTTCCAACCGATTGATCCGGCCCATTCCGCGGAATCCATATCCGATGACGAACAGGGATACCGTCAAGGCGGCCATGACCAGAATATCCCGGGACAGGACCTCCGCCCCCACGGCCATGGGCGAGATGGTTCCCGCAATCCCGACCACCGCCAGGGTATTGAACAGGTTGGAGCCGAGGATGTTGCCGAGAGCGATATCATGTTCCCCTTTGCGGGCTGCTATGACGGACGAGGCCAGTTCGGGAAGGGACGTCCCGACTGCGACGATGGTCAACCCGATGATCAGATCGCTGACCCCCAGCCCATGGGCGATTTTGACCGCACCCCAGACCAGGATGCGGGAACTGGCGATCAGCAGAACCAGGCCGACAAGCATCCAGGAGACGGCTTTTCCTATGGGCATGGAGCGGGTTTGCAGTTCCTGTTCCATCTCCTCACCGAGGGCATCACCCTTTTTCCGCAGCCCCTGCCATACGGTCCAGCCCATCAGTCCGCAGAAGACGGTCAGGAGGATCAGAGCGTCGAATCGGCCCAAATTTCCGTCCCAGAGCTGCCAGCCGGCCAAAGCCGTTACGGCGGTGAGAATGGGAAGCTCCTTGCGCAGCACCAGGGAGTGAACGGCAATGGGGCTGATCAGCGCCGTCACGCCCAGGATCAGGGCGATGTTGGTGATGTTCGACCCGTAAGCGTTGCCCAGAGCGATCCCCGGATTCCCCTGCCAGGCCGCCAGGGCCGAGACCACCATTTCCGGGGCGGAGGTGCCGAAACCGACGATCACCATGCCGATGAGCAACGCGGGCATGCCGAAATGACGGGCGGCGGCGGCCGAACCTTCGACGAAACGATCGGCGCTCCAGACCAGGAGCGCCAGTCCCAGAGCTATGGCACAAATTGCAGTCAACACGATGGCCTCCGCAAAGAGTTACGTTTGAATACGGATCGAAATGCCGGGAAGGATAGCAGGAAATCCGGAAGGGAAAAAGAGGGAACTTGAAGCCGTCGTTCTGGAAAAATGTTCAGTCAGAAAACACGATTTCAAGCTGCAGGGCCTCCGCCAGCGGAAGCCGCTCCGGCAGATCGATCCCCTGCTCCGCCAGCTCCTGAAGGCACAGCAGGCTGATGGCGGCAAGGGTCTGGTTCAGGGCTTCCAGATCGAGAACAGCAGCTCCGGAGATTGTTTCGACCCCCTTGAAATTGAGCGGGCAGTAATCGATCAGCCGGCCCCCCTCTTCGGAGAACAGCAGCGGCAGGCCCTGGGTCCGGCAGATGATCGGCCGCGCCTGGTAGAGCAGGCAGATCCCTTCGGCCAGCAGCGGGCAGGCATCGCCTGCTTCCATCCGCGCGGCCCGTTCCCGCAGCGCGGCCGCTTCGTCCGCCGGCAGTGACGATACCGCCAGGGACAGGGCCAGAGCTTCCACGGCGGAAACCCCGATATGGGTACAGCAGGCATCGCAGCCGCGGCGACAGGCGAGTTGACTTGGATAACGCTCGCTCACTTCGTGGGCGAAGCGGTCGACCCTGGCGACCAGTTGACGATAGGATTCGAGAGATTTCAGCAACATAGGCGGAAAACGTTCACCTGAATCAGCTTTTCAGGAAGGAACCGGATCATTGTTTAGGGTCAGAACTCGCAGATGAATATCATGAATGCACAAAATCGATCAAGATGTCCCCGTCGAATCATTGCTGAGCTGACCGGTTTTATCTCTGGTTTTAAATCATCCATTCAAGGTAATCTGGCTTTGCGTGATTTCTTCCTGTTGTAGCCGATCAGCAGTCCTGATCGAATATCCCGGGGTTCCAGACGACATCGTCCGAGAGGATTCAACTTGCCCGAATACGATTCAAAGCCCTCGGCCGGTCCGGCATCAGCGGGCCTGCCTGTTGAAAAAACAGCAGGAAAACAAACTCTGCTCGTCTGCTGCGCTCTTTCCTTCTTCTGCTACATCGCCACTTTCATGCGCATGCCGGTGGTGCCGAAACTTGCTCTCGACCTCGGCATTGGGGCGGTCGGCATCGGACATATCAATGCAGCGTATTTTTTGACCGCCGGCCTGTTCGCTTTTCCCCTGGGCCGCGTCAGCGACCGCCTCGGCAAGAAACCGGTGGCTCTGGGGGGGCTCCTGTCGCTGGCCGCCGGAAGCCTTATACTGGCGCTGAGTGCCACCTTTCTTCAGCTGGCCGCCGGTTATATCCTGATCGGGCTCGGCATGGCCGCCTTCGGCTCGGCGATGATGTCTCTGATCTCCGATATTGCTCCGGCCGCCCGACTCGGTCGTGCCTACGGCTGGTTTACCATGACCCTGTATGCCGGCATGAGTTTCGGACCGGCCATAGGCGGTCTCCTGGCCAAAGAGATGGCGCTCTCCCGTATTTTGCTCCTCACGGCGCTGCTTACCCTTCTGGTAGTCGGGGCGGCCTGGTTGTTTCTGCCCTCCGGCCATTCAGCAAATTCAACCGGCTCCCCCTTGACGGCCGGATCGGCCACCCGCGCCCTGCTGCGCAACCGTCCCCTGTTGGGCTGCTTGCTGGGAACCCTCGGAGCCTGTTTCTGCATGGGAATGTTTCTGAGCTTTTACCCGCTCTACGCCTATGCGGAAGGGTTCAGCATCAGCCAGGTCGGCATCATCTTTCTGTTTCACGGCGTCGGTAACGGTCTGGTTCGGGTGCCGTCGGGCTACCTGAGCGACCGCATCCGCGATCGGCGTCTTCCGGTGGCTTTCGGACTGGTCGGATGTTCCGTAGCCATGGGCATCCTTGGTCTTGCCGGGACTTTCGTAACCGCCAACCTGGGTGCCGCATCCCTAGGATTGAGTCTCGGTGTCGCCTTCCCCTCCCTCGGAGCCTCCATCGCCAGGACGGTCCCAAAATCTCTCATGGGCATGGCGATGGGCGGCTTCAATGCCTGCATCTTTCTCGGCATGCTGGTCAATGCCCTGTTCATGGGTCCGGCCATAGAAACAATCGGTTTCGCCGGCTGTTTCTGGCTGAGTGCCATAATGAATGGCATTCTTGCAGGGCTGTCGCTAATGTTGATGCGAGGCACTCGACCGCGGGAAAAAACAAAAAGTTCATCAACCAACTGAGGGGCATATTTTTGCTGCCCGGATGGGGCTCTCTGAACATTATCGATATTGCCTTTAATGCTATTTTCCTCTTACAATTCGGCAGTTCATCCTACATGAAAAGATGATTATCCTCAATCAAGGCGATGGTTTTCCATCAAAGGATTCTGCATGAAAACCATTTTCAGGCGTCGGTTGCAGAAGTTTACGATTTCATTAAACGCATCAGCTTTGTCTCTGTTGCTGGCGGGTTTTCTACTGATTCTGGCCGCGTCAGGTCTCGCTAATAATCACAGTCCCGGGCAAGAGCCGGATGTCGAGGCTGAAGTTTCCAGCTCCGTTGACAATTCCCCTTCCTTTCAATACCGAGAGACCGCCCGGCAGATTCGGGAGCTTGTGGAAGGCACCCTAGATGCCGGAATCCTCGTGTCCGATCTTTTCGATGTCCGGCTTGATGACGAGGACGCCGTTCGGCTGGAAGCAGGGCGTCTGCGCGCCCTGATCGAAGCTGCTGATGGGCGTGCAGCGGCGAAATCCGTAAAAAAGGGGGCACGGAAAAAGGATGCGCAGGAGAAGGTCGGGTCGCCCGACAGTTTGGATCCCGAGGTGTGGGCAGCCCGTCTCGATCTCGACCGGGCGCGTCTGGCTTTTTTTTCGCTGTCCTCCGAAGAGCGCGCCGGATTGCTCGCCGCCCATGAGGAAAAGCGGAACCTCGATGCGGAAGCGAGAGCGGCGGCCGAACTGAACGAATCCCGGAGAAGGGCGAGGGAGGCCGAGGAGGAACAGCTTCGGGTTCTCGAGGCTGCACAGAGGGCGCGCAGCGAGGCCGAGAAACTGCTTAAGGAGGAGAAGGCACGGCTGCTGGGAATAGCTTCGGATCAGGCTCATTTCGAGACCGATCTTGTTCGTCAACGTCAGGTACTTCAACAAAGGGCCGAAACGACTCTGGGATTGCGCCGCCGGACCAGGGAGATCATCCAGGACAAACTTCGCAATCCCCAGGCGGTCGATGACCTTTATGACCAGCTCCGCCTCTGGCTTCGTCAATCGCGGGATGAATTCGCGGCAGCCCTCTTTTCGAGAAAAGCTTCCATTCCGCATCCAGGGGAGGAGCGTTTCTTCGATTTTGGCCTCGACATCGATACCGAATCCATCGAGCGGACACGCCGTGATCTGTTGCAAAAAGCCGCCGATCTGGAGAAAACAGCCAATCAATCAAACTTTGAACAGCTTCGACAGCTCTATGGAGAAATGGTGGTCCTCAATACCGACCGATTGTCCTTGCTGCCGCATCTTTCCGCCGACAAAAGGGCATCCCTCACCGGATTCAGCGCGGCGGGCCTGGACCAGGCCGCCTCTGAGCTGCGACAGATCTCGCTGGTTCTGAAATACCGTGTGGGAGTGGCCAGGAAATGGATTCGGCTGGAAGAGGACGATAAGTCCGAGCGTACCGAAGCTGTCGTTAAGGCAGGTTTGACGGCGATGAAGTGGTCCTTTGCCATTTCGGCATTTTTGTGGTGGCGCCGTCGCATCGGTCCGCTGCTGCGGGAATGGCAGCAGCGTATCCAGAAGGAGGAGCATCACTGGCGAGGTCTTCCTTCGCGGCGCAACCAATCGATCACTCTGGCCCTTCGGATCCGCCGTCCTCTTGAGTGGCTCCTGCTTGCCTGGGCCCTGATCCTTCTGATGCCCGATTCCGCGGGGAACCTGCTTGAAGTCAGCCTGGCAACGTCCCTTTTTACCTGGACCTTGGGTGGATGGCTGGCCGTTGCCACCATCAACGAAATGGCCGCCACCAGGAAAACCGCCTTTGGCAGGGCCAAACTTTTGAGTACCGGGGCCATCCGGTTGCGTTCCCTGCGTCTTATCGGCAGGACGGTCGTCCTTTTTGGCCTGGCCTTGACCCTGACCGATCAACTCGTCGGACATGGCACCATCTACCACTGGGTCCTTTCGGTCTGCTGGGTTGCTTCCATACCGGTTTTCCTGATCGTTATCCGGTGGTGGCAACAGGCAATTTTCGTAAGGATCGAGCTGATACGCAAAAAGGGACCCTTCGAACGCTGGGTCATCGCCCATCGCAGCGGCTGGACCAGTTTTGTTGCCGCCGTGGCAGGTGGAGTCTACCTCTTTCTGCAGGGGATAGTAAGGGCGATACAAAACTGGTCGGTCCGGTTCGATATTGCCCGGCGGATACACGCTTACCTTTTCCGCCGGGGTCTGGACAAGCTCGCCGAAGAGCGGCACACCGAGCAACTCGCTCCCCTGCCGGACAGTCTTTTCACCGCTCTGGCTCCGGAAATTCCTTCAGCCGTAACCGTGCCAAGCAGCGCCGATGAGGAAGTCGGGGCGGTGATTGAAAGGATAAGGCGAATCGGCGGTGGGGTTTTTGCCGTCGTTGGCGAAAGGGGAGCCGGCAAAAGCCATATTCTGCAGCAGGTCAGCAAAGCACTGGATGGGATTGTTCTCCTCGACTGTCCCAAGGGGGGTATCGAACAGCTTTGCCGTGAACTGGTCGGAAAGCTCGATATGGCGACCGATGCCGATCTTGAAGAGGCGGCGGCGCTGCTTGACGCGGGTGGTGAGGACAGCGCACTGCTTGTGGACAATGCCCATCGGCTCATCCGGCCGGTCATCGGGGGATTGGCCGGGTTCGACCACCTTCTCCAGGTCGCCAGGTCCCATAGCTCCAGGCTCACCTGGATTCTGGCGATGGACAAGGCGGTCTGGCGGTTTCTCGAACAGGCCCGCGGCTCCCGTCCTCTATTTGATGAAGTTATACATTTGGATCCTTGGCGGGAAGAGGAGATCATTGCCTTGCTCACCTCCCGCTGCGAACAGGCTGAAATTTGGCCGAGTTTCAACGGTCTGATCGAAGAGTTGCCGGCGGATGCCGATGAGGTGGATCGGGAAGAGGCTGCGGCGCGGGCGGCGGCCGGGTATTATCGTCTGTTGTGGGATTATGCCGCCGGCAACCCGGGGGTTGCTCTCCATATGTGGCGCCGGTCCCTGGGGCTTTCCGCTAGCAACGAGGTCTGTGTCAATTTTTTTCGCACCCCGGACGCTCGCGAACTCGATGGCCTCCCCGATAGCGCTGTCTTCGTCCTGAAAGCGGTGGTGCAACTTGAGCCGGCAGAGATTCAGGAGATCATAAGTTCCACCATGCTTGGACCCGCCCAGGTTGCGGACGCTCTGCGCTATGGCCTGGCGCACGGTTATCTTGAGCGGGATGGAGACGGTTATCGGATTACCTGGGGGTGGTTCCGCACGATCACCCGTTATTTGCAGCGGCGCTACCTGCTGGCCTCCAGTCGATGAAGGGACTTTCGATGAAAAAGATCAGACTGCTGCTCGCCCTTTTTGTCCCCCTGGTGCCGGTCGTTGCCCAGGCGCAGGACGTGCCGGATCTGGACAAGCTTGCAGATATCATCCGCTGGGGAGGCGTTGCCCTTTCCATACTGGTTGTCATTGTGGCGCTGGTGGTTTTGCGCATGGTCAGGGATGTGGCGGATCGCCTCGAACGCAGCTTTGCCGAACGCCGTCCGACCATCCAGAAATTTGAATCGGTCGCCCGTTTCTTCATCTACCTCGTGGCCGCCGGTATCTGCGTCGGACTGAGCATCCGTCTCGACTCCACGGCCCTTACCGTGATCGGCGGGGCGCTCGCCTTCGCCGTCGGCTTCGCCATGCGCGACCTTGTCGCCGCCCTGATCGCCGGCATCATTATCATGTTCGATCGGCCCTTTCAGGTCGGCGATCGGGTGGAGTATGCCGGGCAGTATGGAGACATCATCAAGATCGGTCTGCGGAGCGTCCGGATGAACACCCTCGACCACAATATCGTGACCATTCCCAACAACAAAATCCTGACGGATGTCACCGCCAGCGGCAATTACGGCGCTCTGGAGATGCAGGTCCCGATGGAGTTTCACATCGGTATGGATCAAAACGCCAAACTGGCCTCAGAACTCATCCGGGAGGCCTGCCTGACCAGCCCCTACATTTTTCTGTCCCAGCCGGTGCCGGTCATGGCGAAACAGGTGATCCTTGAAAACTATGTGGCGGTGCAGCTCAAAGCCCGCCCCTATGTGTTTGACTGCAAGTACGAAAAGTCCTTCGAAACCGACGTGCATCTGCGGGTCCTCGACGCCTTCAGAACGCACGGCATCCTCCCCCCAGCCATTCTGCACCGTTCCATGCATCGGATCGACGACGATTCTACTGCAACAGTCAGCTACTTGAGGTCCCTGGCATCGAATCCTCAAGGTAAAAATGTCGGCGGGCCTTCAGAAATTGTTTCCGAGTAAGTTGGTTGGCAAGAGGTCGGTCTTTTGCTCTCACCTGCGATTCAGAGCTTGACCTTCCCTCTGTTTTCCAGCTAGATTTCAATCCTTATATTCGGTCATTCATTGTACTCCCCCTTACCTGCCGAATATGCCCTTTGTCAAAAGGACCATGGCCCCAGGGATAGATCGGGGATCTGCTTTTGGAACAGTGAAACGCCATGCGTATCTTGGTCATCGAGGATCAGGAAGAGATTCTTCAGAACATTGCCGATTATCTTCATCTGCACGGCTATACCGTGGACTGCGCCCGCAATGGCCTCGGCGGTCTGCATCTGGCGATTACCCTTGAATTCGACCTGATCATTCTCGACATCATGCTTCCCGGCATGGATGGTTTGACACTCTGCCGCAATCTTCGACAGGAAGCAGGGGTTCGTACCCCGGTGATCTTCCTGACAGCGCGGGACAGCCTTGAAGACAAATTGGCAGGCTTCAAGGCCGGATCGGATGATTATCTGGTCAAGCCTTTTTCCCTGTCTGAACTTCATGCCCGTGTTGAAGCCGTGCTGCGACGCAGCCAGCCCCTGCAGGTCAACCGGCTGCAGATCGCCGATCTGCTCTACGACCTGGATACTCTCCAGGTGACCAGGCAGGGAAAGACCCTGAAACTGAATCCCATCGGCCTGAAGCTGCTCGAGAGGCTGATGAAAAGCAGTCCTCATGTGGTTCGACGGGAGGTTCTGCAGGACATGCTCTGGGGCGAAGATGTCCCCGACAGCGACAGCCTGCGAAGTCATATCCATCTCCTGCGCCAGACCATCGACAAGCCCTTTGACACCCACCTGATCCAAACCATACATGGCATAGGCTATTGCCTGAAAGCAGATGACAAAGCAATTTAGTTCACGACTGTCCCAACGCATCATCCTGTCCTTTGTCCTGCTGACCACCATTGTCAGTGGTCTTTTCGCTATCGGCCTGACGGCCACGATCCACTATGTCGAAGCCAGCCTGGTCAGGAGCGAAATGCCGAAGGATTTCTCCCGCATATTCGACGACTACAGGAATGGGCGGGAGCTGCGTCTTGAGGAAGGAGCCTCCTTTTTTCCCGAGGGAGCCGCCCTTCCCGACTATTTGGAATCCATCCCGACCGGCTACTCGGAAGTCGTTCTGAATGATCTTGCCTATTATGTCTATCATCGTATTGAAGGGAAAAAATCCTACTTTCTGGTGAAAGACCAGACCTCCTTCGAAAGGGCCGAAATCCTGTTGCAAAGGGCGGTTTTCAGCGGTTTCGTGCTCTGCGTCCTGGCCTCTTTCGTGCTCGGCTGGTTCATGGTCAAGCAGGTCATCGCACCGGTACGAAGGCTGACTCGTCAGGTGGCCGACCGGGAAGCCCTGCGAGAACAGCCTCTTCCCCTCGCTTCCGAGCATGCAGATGATGAGGTGGGTGCTCTGGCCAGGGCCTTCGATGCAACCTTCGCCAAACTGGAGCAGGCCCTGCGGCGGGAGGCTCTTTTTACAAGCGATGTCAGTCATGAATTGCGCACTCCGCTTTTGGTCATTCAGAGCGCCTGTGAGATCCTGGTCGCCAAAAAGGAGTTGGACGGCTACTCTCGCCAGAGAATCGAATCGATCCGCGAGGCAGTCAGGAAAATGAAGGAACTGGTGGAGACGTTTCTAGCCTTGGCCCGAGGCAAGGACAATCAAGCTGAAACGGCCACTCTGGATGCTATCGTCAAGTCGGAATTCCCAAATTGGACACAGATGGCGCAACAAAAGGAAAACCTTCTGCTTCTGGAGGATAAGGCGAAAGATCAGCTACGAAAGGAGGTCAAGTATCCGGCCGTTCTGCTGCGAACGGTCATCGACAACCTGATCCGCAACGCCGTCCGTCATACTGCAGGCGGCGAAATCGTTCTGGTTCTGCGGGACGACTCCTTTGAGCTGAGGGACACCGGTTCCGGCATTGCTCCCGATGAAATGGACAAAGTCTTCGAGCCCTATTACCGAGGCACGGCCTCCCGTCATGACGGACTCGGACTGGGCTTGTCCCTGGTACGACGGATCTGCGAAAGAGAAAACTGGACCATCACTCTTGCCCGGAATCATCCGCAAGGGTGCTGGTTCAGGATAAATCTCGCATAAAGGCTCATTTTGACGCTTTTTTGATCTTTTTTTCACCTTTTCAGAACACTCGATTTTCTATGATTTCTGCATCTCCTTACTGGAGTTGCAGACATGCATCCTTCGATCGCTCGTAATGTCCAGCGTCCATTACGATCCATAACCACGGTTTGTTTATTCACCGTTCTGTCCAATCCCCAAAGGGTGCTTTCCTCTTCCTGCCCTCGGTCATCAAATCTGTTTGTTTTTCCATCAGCT
Source organism: Syntrophotaleaceae bacterium (assembly GCA_041390365.1). Lineage (NCBI taxonomy): Bacteria > Pseudomonadati > Thermodesulfobacteriota > Desulfuromonadia > Desulfuromonadales > Syntrophotaleaceae > Syntrophotaleaceae bacterium. The sequence goes on from JAWKQB010000001.1 coordinate 1,540,762, forward strand.
GCCGTCGTCGGGCATCAGGACATCTTGAGCCCCTTCAAAACAGACCGTCAGAGGCCTTTTCATGAAATGGCTTAAATCCCGAAGGTTTTTGTACCTGGCCGGTGTTGGCCTTACTTTTTTCCTGGTCTGGTTGCTGCTGCGCCTGATCTTTCTGGTCGGCTTCTCCGACCTGGACCTGCACCTTGTCGATCAGCAGGACCTGTGGAAGGCTCTTGGGGTAGGACTTCGCTTCGACCTGCGCCTGTCCCTGCTGCTCATGTTACCGTTAGCTGCCCTTTGCTGCTTTCCCCGCTGGAACATGGTCAGAAGCCCCATTGTCCGCAAGTTCGGCAGGGTTTATCTGTGTCTGGGACTGCTTGCGATCGGTTTGGTCTATGTCATCGACTTCGGTCATTACAATTACCTGGGGACACGGATCAACGCCACGGTTCTGCGTTTTGCCGGGGACGCCGAGATCTCCGGCACCATGCTCTGGCAGAGCTATCCCGTGGTCTGGATCACCCTGGCCTGGCTCGGTGGCTGTCTCGCTCTGCTGATTGGGCTGATCCGCTGGGAGCGGGTTTCTCTGGACCGCCCTGCGGCGAAAATCTCCCTCCTGAATGCCGCGATCGGCTGTGCCTTGATGACGATCCTGTTTGCCTTCGGAATCATGGGGCGGGTAACCGATATCAATCTGAAAAGTCCTGTGCCCCTTCGCTGGAGCGATGCCTTTTTCTCAGGAAATCAGAAATTGGCCGCCATCGGGTTGAATCCGGTTCTTTTCCTCTACGATACCCTGCATATTCCGCAGCAACCCTACGACAGTGACAAGGTGGAGTCCTACTACAGCACCATGTCGGACTACCTGGGGGTAGAGCACCCGGATCGGCGAGCCTTGAATTTCACCCGCCGGATCGGGCCCCAGCCTTATCGACTCCAGGTCGAACGCCCGCCGAATGTCATCTTCGTCATGCTGGAATCGCTCGGGGCCAGCAGGGTGAGCGCCTATGGCAATCCCTTGAAAACCACCCCGAATCTGGATGCGATCGCGGCGGATGGCTGGTTTTTCCGCCATTTCTACATACCGGTCGTGAGTACCGCCAAGACGGTTTGGGCGAGCATCACCGGGATTCCCGATGTGTCCCGGGAGGAAACGGCGACCCGCAATCCGCTGATTACCCGGCAACATACGATCCTCAACGACTTTGACGGCTATCGTAAACTGTATCTGATCGGCGGCAGTGCCGGATGGGCCAACATGAGTGCCATGGTCCGGGAGAGCATAACGGGAATCCAGCTCTACCAGGAGGGGTACTGGCAGTCGCCAACCACCGATGTCTGGGGCATCTCCGATCTCAACCTGTTCAAGGAGACCGATCGTATCCTTCGTGAAATCCCGAAAGATGAACCCTTCTTTGCCTATATCCAGACCGCCGCCAACCACCGCCCCTTCACGGTTCCCAAGGACAACGACGATTTTGTGCCTCTCGAATTGCCCCTCGAAGAGGTGCGGAAGTGGGGTTTTCGCAGTGTCGAGCAGTTCAACGCCGTGCGCCTGCTGGATTACAACATCGGACGTTTCCTGCAGATGGCCCGCGAAAGCGGCTATTTCGACAATACCCTCTTCGTCTTCTTCGGCGACCACAACAATCGCATCACCACCCTTCCGCACATGCCGCCTGCCTTCGAACAACTGGGGCTGGAAAGCAACCATGTGCCTCTTCTGATCTACGCCCCGGCACTGCTTGAGCCGCGCGTCATAGAGGACGCTGTCGGCATGGTGGACGTCCTGCCGACGATCGCCGGCCTGGTCGGTCTCGAATACACCAACCGGACCCTCGGCCGGGATATTCAACTCTCTTCTGAAGGGCCCGATCGCGTTGTTCCTCTGGTGCTTACGGAAGGGTCCTTTCCCGTGATCGGCGCGGTGACAAGCGAGTTTCTGGTCAGAATGAACCACGACGGAAGCAACCCTAGCCTGCATGCCCTGAATGCCGAAAAGCCCCTGGAAGATCTGTCCGGACGTTACCCGGAAAAATTCGAATATCTCAGGAACCTGGCGCTCGGAGCCCATGAGGCTTCACGCTATCTGCTTTACGGGAATGTACGAAATTAACACTGTACAGAGATTTGACTGGTGGAGGAAAATGAAGAAATTCAAGTTGATACTGGCTGCATGCGTCGGTGTACTCCTGACCCTGGGGGCTGTCAACCTGTACTGGGTCCATATTGCCGACAGGTTCGAGGAGATTTCCGAGGGTAAAGTCTATAAATCGGGAGTCATGCCACCCGATAAACTTAAAAAAACAATTGAAAAATATAATATAAAAACGATAGTGGATTTAAGAAAACTGGAAGACTTGAAAAATATAGAAAAGGAACGGTCTCTTGCTGAAACCCTCGGTGTCGTTCATATCAATATTCCATCCGATCAGGTCCCCGAAACCGCTACCGTCCAGGAATTCCTGAAGGTCATGGATGACGAAAAAAACTACCCGGTCCTGATACATTGTGAGCATGGCGAGGGCAGAGCCGTACTGTTTTCCGCCATATATCGAATGGAGTATGAAAAGTGGGACAACGAAAAGGCAAGATGCGCAGCCAGACTCATCACCTATGGAAGCGGCTTCAGCCTCGATGCCTCCAAAGGAAAGTACCTGGACCATTATAAGTCCCGAGAAAAGTTGATTCGGTAACCTGGCAAAGGGAAATCATCGGTGCGCCGCCCCCGCCTCCTACCATTGCTCTGATCGCCATGACTGCCCGTCGGCCGTCGCCGGCGGCAACCATCCTGTCCCCACCTCCCCTCGGTAAAAAGAACGGCCGCTGCCAAACCGGCAGCGGCCATGATATTTACTGATAATTTGTCCGATCAGTCAATCAAACTGAATTGCTTGGCAGGTACGCCGCAAACTTCGCATTTGTTGGGGGCCTGGTCATAGACGGTATTGCCGCAGACCTCACAGACATAGACTGGCCGAGCAGCCAGGTCGGCACCGCTGTCGACAGCGGCGGCCGCCTTTTTGTAGAGCTCATAATGAATTTCTTCCACGGCAAGGGCATAACGGAAAGAGATCTCGGCCTTTTTATCCCCTTCCTTTATGGCCTCATCCAGATAAGGAGGATACATGTTCATGAATTCAAAGCCTTCCCCGTCGATGGCCGTCCTGAGGTTTTGGGCCGTCGATTTGATGCCGCCCATGGCCCGAAGATGAGCATGGGCGTGAATGGTTTCAGCGTGAGCTGCGGCACGGAACAGTTTGGCGACCTGGGGAAAGCCATCCGCCTCTGCCTGCTTGGCAAAAGCGAGATACTTGCGATTGGCCTGACTTTCACCGGCAAAGGATTCTGCGAGATTTGCTTTTGTGGACATTTTTTTCCTCCTTTAGAGTGTAATTGGGGCATATGGCCCATTCTCGGAAAAGCTGCTCTGCCTTGGACGGCATATCTTGATCCAGAATTTTTTGGTAATTTATACCATTTGCTATTTGTTGTCAATCTTGATTTTCCATTTTCTGGTTATTCCTTCGATGGCTCTCATTCGCCCGGCTCTTGTCTGCCTTCGACAGCTGGATGCGAAAAAAAAAGCCCGTCGCGAGGGTGCGACAGGCCGGAAATATTTTTAATGAATCGAAACGGGAATTGGGTCAGAGACTCTTTTGTTTCACCCCTTCACTGGCGATTCCGTAACCGAAACGTCACTCGGAAACGCGTCCCCTTATCCCTTTCAACATGGAGCGCACCGTCCAGTTGTTTAGTAAGAGCCATAATGAGCTGGAATCCAAAAGTTCCGCAACTGCTCACATCAAAATCCGGTGGAAGTCCGACACCATCGTCCGTGACAGCCAGAATCAAAAAATCATTTTCCCGTTTCATCTCAACCCGGACAGTTCCAGCCATGGAACCGGGGAAGGCATGCCGCAGGGCATTGGTCAGCAGCTCGGTAATCAACAGACCGCAGGGAACAACCTGTTCAATATCCAGCTCGATATCCTCTATATCGACCATACAGCGAACTTCGGTCTTGGGCCGAAACACCTTCTCGATCTCTTCGACCAGGCTTTCGATATAGTCAGGCAAACGGACCTCAGCCAGGTTTTTGGACTGGTAGAGCTGCTCATGGGCCAGCGCCATGGAGGAGATCCGGTTCTGGCTCTCGGTAAAATAGCCCGCCAGCTCCGGGTCCCGAATTTTCTGTGCCTGCAGAAACAGCAGGCTGGATACGACCTGGAGATTGTTCTTGACGCGGTGATGAATCTCCCTGAGCAACACGTCCTTTTCTCTCAACGAAGCCTGGAGCAGCTGTTCGCTCCGTTTGCGCTCTGAAATGTCCAGAAAGGAAGCCACCACGGTGGGCCTGCCCTGGTATTCAATGACTCCGGCTGAAATCAGCACATACCTCTCAATGCCGGTTTTGGTCATGTACCGGGCTTCATACTGATCGGGCACCGCCTCCCCTTTCAACCGTGAAACCTTGCGCATCCGGATCAGCTCCCTGAAATCCTCATGGGCCCAATCCCAGATGGTCATCCGGTAAAACTCGTCGACGCTGTAGCCGAACAGCCGCTCCATGGCAGGATTGGCATAGATGATCCTGTCCAGCTGATAAAGACAGATCGCCACCGGCGAGGTTTCAGCCAGCACGCGAAACTTCTCCTCGCTTTCCCGCAGGGCCTGTTCCGCTTTCAGCTGGTCGGTGATATTCTCCTGGTAACTTTCGAATTCATTCGCCTGCCCTGTCTTGTCCACTACTGGCCGAGAATGGACCCGGCAGGTGACGATGCTGCCGTCCTTGCATTTCAAACGATTGTTGAAGACATACCAGGAACCAGTGGAGAAAATATTTCCAACCAGGGGATCCCGTTCAGAGCGATCGGGAAACAGCACATCCTGAATGCTGGAACGATTGATCGTCTCCATCAACTCCTCGGCTGAATCGTATTTCAGAATGGCGGCCAGGGCGGGGTTGACTCTGGTCAATTTGCCCTCTTTTGTCGAGTGAGTGATGCCGAAGGGGGCATTCTCGACGATGGAGCGATACTTGAGCTCTGACGCGCGGAGATCCTCCTCGGCCTTTTTCCGCTCGGTAATATCCCTGGAGAAAGAGCAACTGTAAACCGTTCCCTCGTATTCCAGATAGTTGACGGTGACCTCCACGGGGAAAATCGTTCCGTCCTTGCGGCGATGAATCGAATCAAAGGTGCGGCTGCCGGAATCGATCAGCTTTTGGCGGTGTTCCCGCCACCAATCCGGGGTCAGATTGGGATCGATATCGAAAAAAGTCATGCAGCACAGTTCCTCCTGGGTGTACCCGAGGCTATTGGCTCCGTATTCGTTAACGTAAAGGATTCTGCCGTCTCTGCTTCCGCGAAAGATTCCCAACGAGGCCCGGTCTATGATGAAACGGCTGAGCTTCAGATCTTCTTCTGCCCGTTTCCGTTCGGTAATGTCGGTCACCATGGCAAAACTGCCGGCAAATTCGCCCTGAGCGTCGAGCAGAGGGCTTGCACAGACCAGGGCATCCAGCCTGGCCCCATCGGACCGGACGAACCGGAAGTCGTGGGTTTCGCGGATGCCGTTCTCCCGCCGCGCCATGAACTCCACTATGGCCTCACGCCCCTCTTCATCCAGGAAGTCCATGAGATGCCTATCCAGCATCCCACCTGGATCGCAACCGAGCATCTGTTCCATCCGCTGATTGACATAGGTGGTCTTCCACTCCCGGTCCACCTGCCAGATGCCTTCTTCAGCCGTCTCGACGATTTTTCGGAACCGTTCTTCGCTCTCCCTGAATGCCTTCTCCAACGGGCTTTGCCCGCAATGCCAGCGGTCGGTCATGTCGACTGACCCGATGCAACGGTCCATCCCGGCTATACTCTTTTCGCTAACCGAATAGCCGTTTTCCCGCAGGAGCTTTTTCAGACCTTCCAGGTCCTTCTCCCCACAGTCGATAGCCAGAAACCTTTGCGTTTTTTCCATGGTTTTTTCCGCCGGTTCGCATTCAGATCGAAAAAAGTCATGCCTGTTTCAGTCATGTTTGAGATTGGAAAGAACCATATCTTGAAGAATTTGCGAAGTTATTCGAAAATATGTCGAAAAAAATTTTACAACAGTTTCTCCATGAATTACTATAAACTTCTATCTTAATGAGCTTCGCAAACAGTTCTTGAATAATAAAACCTTTTAACTTTAAGGGCTTTTCTATTGGAAAAAGAGGCCAGGCAAACGAAAAAAATAAAGGTTCTGTTGGTTGAGGACGAGGCTGTCACCGCTCTTGCTTTGAATATGTCTTTGGAAAACCTCGGTTTTCTAACCTGCCCGGCAGCAGCCACAGGTCAAAGAGCCCTTGAAAGCATGCGCGAGGAAAAACCCGACATCGTTTTGATGGATATAAATCTTACCGGGAACATGAACGGTGTAGATACTGCCAGAAAAATGCAGGAATCGGGTCGGATGCCTGTTATCTTTATAACGGGGTATTCTTCCGGCGATCTTTATGAACAGGCCAGACACCTGAACCCCATTGCCATCTTCACCAAACCTATCAGACTGCAAGCTCTTCAAAAAGCTATAGAAGCGGCAGTAAAGGCATGAAAACTCCGCTGAACGAGTTTGATCTGCAGCGTCCCCGAATGATTCCCGCCCATCCTGCCCAGAGGAATCGTTCTCAGCAGTCGGCTAACCGGTGAGAAGATAGATGAGAATGTTCCCCATGATCTTATTGATCACGTCATAGCGAGTCGGGGGAACGGACCTGATTTCCTCCTCGCTCTGGACAAAACGGCCGGGAACCAGTTCATGCCGACAATGGGTGATGAGCGCATCCGCACTCTCGGGGGTTGTCTCCAGGTGAAACTGCAGGCCGATGGTGCGGCGCCCGATCTGGAAAGCCTGGTGCAGACACCCTTTGCTCTTGGCGAGGTGAATGGCCCCAGGGGGCAGGTCGAAGGTTTCACCGTGCCAATGGAAAACCTCCGAAATCTGCGGCAAGGGGAAAATTCCGGGCTGGTACTGGCAGGCATAGACCGGAAACCAGCCGATCTCCTTGCAGGGACCTGGATAGACGGCAGCGCCGAGGGCCGAGGCGATCAGTTGCGCGCCCAGGCAGATGCCAAGCACCGGTTTACCTGCCTGCACGGCCTCGGCCAGGACCTGTTTTTCCTCCCTCAGCCAGGGATACTCATCCTCGTCGTTGACGCTCATTGGACCTCCAAGAGCAACGACGGCGTCGAATTCCCCGGAGGCGGGAAGTATCGGCGATTCGAAGAAACGGGTGGTGCTGATTTGCGCCTGCCGGGCCTCGAGCCATGGCAAAATGCTGCCAAGGCCTTCGAAGGGTACGTGCTGCAGAACATGAACGCGCATGATGTCCTCTTTAATCTGGTTAGGGCCGGGTGCCTTTTACGGCTCCAAAGCCTGCAGATAAGCCTGCTCGGAAAAGCCATGAATTTTCTGACCATTGATCACCGCAAAGGGGATACCCGGCCAGGGGTCCAACTCCTCTTTTCTTCGCGCGGCACTGGTGTCCTTTTCGATATCGTAAACAGCGTGGGGAATGCCGCGGGATTCAAAAAACTGAATGGCTTTCTTGCAGTAGGAACACCAGCTTGTCACATACAGCTCTACTTGAGGCGAGTCGTTGAGGGCAAAGATTTTTCTGCCGTTTTCCAGATGGGCCGCCTCTCCCTGAAGAACGCTCGAAAAAAACAGTAACACGGCCAAAACCCAAGACATGGATTTCATAAAATTTCCCTTCAGATTCAAATGTTTTCAAAAAGAAGCGGATTCAACGCCACTATATTCCATTTCTAAATAAATTGAAATAATAACCAAGGTGAAAAATTTACTTTAATTTGGGCCGCGCTTGTGTTTTTTTGGATTAACTGTATTCTTTCTCCTGTCTTGTTTCACACTCTGATTCTAAGATTCCATAATGATTCCCATTAATTTTTTTTAGACAAAGAGGAACATTGATGGAATTCCATAACCGTAACAGCCAACATATTAACGGAGGAAAGCAATGGCAAATCATTACATTACTGACGATTGTGTAGGATGTGGGGCTTGTGAACCGATTTGTCCTGTAAGCGCCATCAGTGCAGAAGATCCGATTTATGTCATTGATCAGGACGATTGCACCGATTGCGGCGCCTGTGACGACGTCTGTCCCGTCGATGCCATCAAGACCAAATAAACGGTCGTCTTGAATTGCAAGAACAAGGGCTGGCCTGGCGCCAGCCCCTGAGTCCCATTGACAACCATTGGCAGAAAACAAAACCCTCCGAACCTTTCAGCCCGGAGGGTTTTGTTTTCTTGTCTAAATCGATCTGTCTTTTATTCCTCACCAGTGGTTGAAGCAGAACCGGCTCCAGCTGCTTCTGTTTTCCTGGTCGTACGTTTCTTGGCTTTCCCCTTTGCCTTGGCTGCGCGCGCCTTGGCCAGATTCACACCTAATCCGCGTTCTATGGCCATCTGTTTCCTGGACTCGCTATAGTCCTTGGCTGCAAGAGGCTGGCTGCGGGGAATATTGAACTGACGGCGGTACTCCTGAGGAGTCATATCGTGTGCGGTCCTGAGATGCCGTGAAAGGGTTTTCATTCCCTTGCCGCAAATCATGCAGACAACCTGCTTGTTACCAAAGGCTTTCCGCTTGGAAACAGCGGGGGCAGCCACCTCCTCTTCCTCCGAAGCAACTCCGGCGGCCACGGCCTCCCCTTTCTCAAGGGAAATCAGGGTAGTGTAAATATCGCCAATTTCCTTAATCAGTTCTTCTTTCGACATGGGGGTGGTAGAAGCATGAGCTCTTACAATTTCGGTAGCCATTTCCAGTAAGGTCGGCATTTTAGATTTCCTCCTAATTTGAGATAATACGTCCCTTATAAACATAACCTTTTAGTATTGCAAGAAGAATTATTGGGTACCGGAAAGCCACACGCTAATATTACACTCAAAATTCAACATTTCAATTACATTTACTTCTTTTGCAGGTCAGCCAGTTTTGAAGACAAATAATACGACATTAAAAAAACAGTAAAGCCTGGAAACGGATACTGCCCCTAGGTTCGAGCGGGAAGGAAAATTGTATTTCCGAATATGAAATGCGGAAAGTCATTCCGGCTGATGGCGGTTTTTTAAATTGGCAGAATTCAGGGAGGAGCTTGTCACAAAGGGAGCTATCGTGATGACCTTTTATACTCAGCTATGGGTTGAGCCTGCATATTGTTGAATCAAACAATTTAACAACCTAATCATCGAAACCCAGACCGATGGGACTCGACGCGCCAAGCGTTTTCCTTACTGCAAACCGGGAAAACTTCAATTTTCCGCAAACGGAGCGGGTTCCGGTGCAACTTCTCTGAAAAAGAAAACGCCCATAAAAACGAAAAGGCAGCTGCCTGCGAGGACATGCAGAGGATATTTCCAGAAATGGATGTCCGGCACCAGGACCGGCAGTAATGCGATGGCGGCAACCGGTGGAAAAGATGCGTGGAACAGATGAAACATGACGAAGACGGTGCCCAGAGCCAAACCGGAGAAAAACCAAAGGGGTCCATGCAGAACATCGGTAACCAGATAAAACCAGAGAACTCCTGTGAAAGCTGCAAGAAACAGCAGCAGTACTGCCTTGGCAGGCGTGCGTCGCAACGGTTGATCAGGCCTGGATAATTCCACGAAGGCTACGATCAGGGGCGGGGCTATCATGAAAAGGAAGTTTGAACCCAGAGCGGATGCTGTGATGATCAGTACCCCGGCCAAAATCTTACTCCAATAGATGAATTGGGAAATGAGATGGTTTTCTTTTTTGCAGAGCTCGATCCTGTCGGCTGGAATTTCTGCCGAAACCGGCTTTCCCCTGAATCTTTCCAAAACAATTTTCCCAAGCACGATGATTCCCATCAGAATGCCGACAGAGAGAGGATACAGCCAACTGGTCGTATGGGTCATAATCGCCAGAATGGCGGCGGATATGGACGGAAATACCTCGGAACGCAACACCTTCAGCTGCAGAACCACAAGGATAAAGGCGATCGCAACAAGGGAAAAGGTCGGAACAAAAACATATCGCAGCAGTAAAACTCCGGTCAAAGCGGCCAATGTCGGCGAGGCCCAGACAGCCAGCCATCCGGCTTGCCATGGCGGTTTCTCAAAGATCCAGAACCCCAGGGCAAGGGCTGCAATTTCCGGAAAAAGTATTTCCTTTTCCCCAAAAATATCCACCATGGCAAAGAGAAACATGATCAGCATCATGGTGGCAATCTGCATCAAAACCTTCAGCCTCATTCCCGATGTCCCTTCTTTCTGATTCGGCCCGGGTCGGCCGCAAATCCGGTTTTTGCTACCACCTCACAGACAATTTCTCATAGCCTTGCGAGATCTTCCATTCCAGGTACGGCTGAACCCATTCCTGCCTGGCTTTGGTCACCGTCAAAATCTGCCTCGAGCTGAACAGACCATAACACAGTCGGGCTGCAACTTTCATTATCTTCATTGCAGTCCTGTCATGGAATGGTACGCCAGTGCTTTTTTGGCCTTCTCTCAGTTTTTGCTGACTCTGCTCTTTTTGGTTTTTCCCAATAACGGTCCCAATGATATGCAATCCCGTTCGAGTCCCGCAACTTTTTGCAGTCACTGTTGCTTTTTTGAGTGCAGCCGGTTTAGAGTGAAATCATGACCTACGCGGTAATAAAAGAGGAGCCGTTTTCATACTTTTCGGAGGCTGTTATGAACGGAAGTGAAATGCTTCACAGGATCGAGATGCTGATCGACCAAGGCAACCTGGTTTGGGAGAGCCCCGGGAGCAATGCGGCCAAGGACATTGAACGGTTTTGCGATGCGGTCACGGAACTGGTTCAGGTCATCTACGGTCCCGGCCATCCGTATGTCGAAAAACATTCGGCCGCGAACAAGGACTCACAGCGCGATTTTGCCGAAGGGATGTCATTGCTGCAATCGATCCATAAAGAGGTGGAGTACTCTTCGCGTTTGGGACATTGAGCCAGAAGAGTTACAGGGAGACAAATTCCGAACCGTAATTCCTGAAGCGCGCTTCATCCCGGGCATCTACCGAAGGCCCTTTCCACAGACTGAGAGGTGCTCCCGCCTTGGCCACCGGACCGGGGCGGAAGTCCTCGCAACCCTGCTTGAAAAGAAGTTTTTGCAGGTGCCTGATGGTAGTCTCTCCCCCTGTGTTGGAGTGAACCGAAATTCCACCGCAACGCTTGCCCCGCAGGGAATCGGCCTGCAGCCCCTTCAAAGCGCGCAGAAGCGGCAACGCCACGCCCCACGGACTGACGCTGCCCGACCAGCAAGGGCTCGCAAGGATAAATCCTTCGTAAGAGGCAACCGCAGCGGGATCGAAATCGTTCACTTCGACAATGTCCGCCTCCGAACCTGCAGCCCTGATCCCTTCGGCCGTTGCTTGAACGGCCTCCAGCGTATGGCCTGTTTTTGAAAAATAGAGAATAAGTATTTTCATTTAAATATCCATCACACCTGGTGCACCAGTAAAAAGACTCTCCGGAGGGTATCCGGAGAGTCTTGATTTTCATCTCGCTTACATCTCGGGAGCGGGACGTTTCGCCCAGCTGTTCGGCGGAGGGTAGATCATGTTGCAGGGCATGATTTCGAGGGGTGCGGCAAGCCAGTCCTTGGTTGTTTCCAGCCACTTCAGGAAATGCGGGGTGTTCTTATGAACCTCTACCGCGTCGGCATCTTTGTATACTTCGAACAGGTAGAGGGTGTTGGGATCAGCGGCGTCGTTGACGATGTTGAACATCAGACAACCCGGCTCAACCTTTTCCGAACCGATGGCATCGGCCAACATCTCTTTGATGAACTGATCGCGTAATTCGGCTTTCATCTGAATCTTCACCACAAGCGCAACCATAAGGTCCCTCCTTTAGAGTATGGGTGTTTTTCCCGGCCACCTAAGCTAACATCTCTCCGTCTTTTATAACACCGAGACAAGCAAAAGAAAATCCCGCATTTCATCCTAATGGAATCTTTTGTTCAGGCAACCAGGCAGCGACCCGGCGTTACCCCTGCGCAATAGCAAACCCTAAATTTCAACTTTCCCAACATATTCCACCGGTACTTGAGAATCGTATATCTCCATAGCGCCATTCAATTCTATTTTCAGTCTTCCGCCGTTGTTCAGGCGCGGCAGGGGCAGCTCCACTTCACTATCCTTTACCTGAAAAGAAACAGCCCTCTCCTCGAAAACCATCCCGGTTTCGATATCGGAAATTTTCAGCCTTCCCTCAACCCTGGTGCCGTCCTCGATGGGGATCGGGCAATCGGTCTTCACCACATCGTCGATTGTTTCTTCGCGTTTCTCTTTTTTCGGTCCGAAAATGTCGACAACTACACCGATAGGCACCAGGGTTAGAGCCAGGACACCGGAAACGAGGTTATTTTGAGAAAAAGCGGTTTCAAATCCATCGGCCATATGCCCCAGGTAGACCTTGTCTTCGTACACATGCACTCGTTCATAAGGCAGATCGCCCCGCAGAGACAACTTCAGGCACAGGTTCTCTCCCGACAACTCTGCTCGTGAAATTCGATTCGCGGCTAAAGCCGCTCCCACAAGGCAAGACAACCCGTGAAAAGTTTTTGTGGGAGCGGCGTTAGCCGCGAATGGGGGTTTGCATGGTCGAACCAAAACCTTCGCGGCTGAAGCCGCTCCCACAAAATCCCCCCACAACCGCAATCTTGCTTCGCCCTGCCTGGCCCTGCCCCTGTGGGAGCGGCTTTAGCCGCGAATCGGTGTTTGCAAAGCCGGACCCAAACCCTTCGCGGCTGAAGCCGCTCCTACTGAAACCGGGTTTTTGCCTTTTATCCTGCCTCGATCCCAGTAAATTCAGGGTCTGGTTTTGCCCTCTCTACCCTCGCTGAAACACCACCTGCGCCCTGCCCATCTGGTACCAGGTGCCGCATTCGGGTGTGTCCTCCGTAATGAGCTGCTGCCCCAGCTTCCAGGTACCGTTGGCGGAGCCGAGGTCCTGCAGCTGGACCTCCCCTTGTTCCGAAACGGTAATCTCCAGATGCCGCCGGGAAACCGCATCATCCTCGACCCGGAAATGCGCCTCATCATCACGCCCCAGACAGTAGATTCCCGTATCCAGTTGGTAGGTCGCAATGTGGCTGCCGTCCTGAAAAACCGCAAGGTTCCAGGCTGGAACGGGCAACCGGGCCGGATCCGCTTTCTGAAGGGGTGGTGGCGTCACTTCTTTTTTCGCTACGACAGACGTGCCCTCGTCCTCGGACCCGATCTTTAATCGGAACACACGCGCCACCCCGAACTGGATGCCGATGCCCAGCAGGGTCAGGGCGATCCAGATGATGGGGTTGACCAGTTGGCCGGCACCGTAGGCGATCAGGAGCGCACCGATGAAGGAGGATTTGACGATAATAAAAGCCTTGGCGAGGTATAAAAGCAGACCCCCGCCGAGCAACGCGCCGATAAGGATAATCAGTTCGTCAGGCGTGGTGTTCCAAACCGTTTCGGAGACGGCAATAACAATGATTCCCCCGCCGACGGCGCCCAGAATAAAGATAGCCAACTGATGCAGGCCCCAGGCGAGCCCTGCGCCGAAACACGCGCCCACCAAGGCCACCAGCACACCAGCGATTTCGCCCCATTGCATTGCGCCCAATACGAAGCCGGCAAGGCCGCCGAGCAAAAAGCCCGGAAGCATGACGACAAACTGGTAGATCCGAAAACCGTAGACCAGGCAGAGCCCGCCGGCGATATAAGCCCCGATGGTAACGGGCATCGGTGGCCGCCGAAGGATATGGATCGCCTCGCCCCAGAGCCGGGCCAGGTCATGGCCGCCAAACCGGCCGAGAGCGCAGGCCTGCTCGGGAACAAGTTGCAGCAGCAGCATGGCTCCGCAAAAAAAGCCGAAGAAACGCAGTGCCTGAAGTTTCATGATCGTCCTCCCTGGAACGATGAAATTACAAAAACCCCGATCCCGATCAGCTATCTCTCTGTGGGAGCGGGCTCCCGAACCACCGACCAATGTGGGAGCGGCTTCAGCCGCGAATCAGTTTAGCAAGGGTCGACCGAAACCCTTCGCGGCTAAAGCCGCTCCCACAAAAATCCCCCACAACCGCAACCTTGCTCTGCCCCGCCCGGCCCTGCCCTGCCCCTGTGGGAGCGGCTTTAGCCGCGAATGGGGTTCCAATAGGCCGAGCTAAATCCTTCGCGGCTAAAGCCGCTCCCACAAATCCCCCCCACAACCGCAACCTTGCTCTGCCCCGCCTGGCCCTGCCCTGCCTCTGTGGGAGCGGCTTTAGCCGCGAAGCCTTTAAAGCCTTTCACTCCACCCAAACCGCATCCCAATGGGGATAGGCCCAGACCGACTCTACCAGCCCGGCCCTGACCGGATTGGCCACGACATACCGGGCTATCTCCCTGAGATCCTCATCCGACCGCAGGGCGTGGTCGTGATAGCCCGATTGCCAGAGCGGCCCCGTGCTTCCGGTTTGCCGGTTGATGGTCCTGGCGACATACCCCTTCACCAAGCGCATCACATCCGCCAGGTTTCCGCTGCGCAATTCAACCAGCCAGTGCAGATGATCCGGCATCACCACAAAAGCCAGGGAATTCACACGGCCGGCTTCCTGCTGGTGGCGCAAAGCCCGGATGCAACAGCGGGCGGCCTGAAGGTCGCGGAATACCGGGCGCCGGTTATGGGTCTTGGCCGTTAGGAGATAATGGTTGCCCGGTTGGGATATCCGGCCCTTGCGCAGGTTTCTGCTTTGGAAGTTGCGCATGGTTGCTCCTCTCCCTTCGTGGCAGATATTAAAATCCCCACCATTACCCTGTCCTGCCCTGCCCTGCCCCTGTGGGAGCGGCTTCAGCCGCGAATGGGGTTCCAACCTTCACACCAAAAACCTTCGCGGCTGAAGCCGCTCCCACAAGAATTTCATCAAACCCTGCGCCGCCACCTTCGCTCCGCCCTCCGGGCGGGCTACCAGCCCCGGCACAGTCCTGCTGTTTTTGCCCCGCAGTGCGGGGACGGGATGCCGTTCGGGTCAGCGGGCCGGCCTCCACCAAGGCCCGATGAGCTGAGCGCAAAACCAGGCGGAAGCCGAGGTTGTTGTTGCGATTGCCCGGCTCGTTCCTGTTGCGATTGGCCGAACGGCAGTTCCTGGCGTTGTTGTTCCAGCTGCCGCCGCGGTTGACGCGGTTGGAGCCTTAGAACGGCACCCCATATTGTTCCAGAACGTGTCTTCTGAATCCTGTTGCCCTGCCGGCCCGGGTAAATTCCACCAACGGCGTCATATGGCGCGCCAGGGTGGATTCATCCCAGACACCTTCATTCCACAAGCCTTCGTAATGGCAAAATTTTTCCACAAACCGCCTGCGGCTGCGCGGCGCCAGCCGAATACTCCCCGGCAAAACCCGAAACCCCAGAAATGGCAACCCCCGGCGGCAGCGGTTAAGTTGCACATTGTCCTTCAGCGCGAGTTGCAGCCGTTCCTCCAAAAAGCGCCGGATCTGGGCCAATTCCTGGAGCAGGCGTTGTTTTTCATCGGCGAACAGCACAAAATCGTCCATGTAACGCACATAGCCGGGCACTCGGCGCTCTTCTTTAAGCCAATGGTCGAGATATCCCAAATAGAAGTTGGCCATGTGTTGTGAAACCAGGTTGCCGATGGGCAGCCCCTTGCCGGGGCATGTTTCGTAACTATCGAAAATTCGCTCTAACAGCGCCAACAACCTCCTGTCCTTGAAACGGCGTCTGAGCAGACCGAGCAGCACCGCATGATCGATGCTGTCGAAATAGCGGCGGATGTCGAGTTTCAAGTACCAGCCGTAACGCCCGGTGAAATACCGTGCCCGCTCCAAGGCTCGTTGGCTGCCCTTGCCCTTGCGACAGGCGTAGGAATCATCCAGCGCATAGGCGTCGAGCACCGGTTCGCAAACGTTCATGACGGCATGGTGCAGAACCCGTTCCGGGAAGGCCGCCGCACAGATCAAACGCTGCTTCGGGTCGTGCACGGTAAAGAAGCGGTAGTCGCCAACGGCAACTCGCTCCTCGATCAGCTGCCGATGTAATTCAGCCAGGTTTTCATCCAGCCTGCGCTGAAAACGGATCACCTCGTTCCGGCTTCGTTTGCCGCGCACGGCCTTGTTAAAGGCCAGTCGCAGGTTGTCCGGCTCAGCGATCTTCGGATAGAGGTTGCCTGTCCTCTTCATCCAATCCCTCTTGCATCAAAGACAAAATGCCCTTGCCGTATTTCTCCAGCCGCCCCGGACCGATCCCGGCAATGGCCGCCAGTTGCTTCAGGGTCCGGCAAGCGTTGCGGGCAATCTCGGCCAGCTGTTCGTTGGTCAGGATGGTATAAACCGGTACGGCCTCCTCCTGCGCTACAGTTTTACGCCACTCGCGCAACTTAGCAAAACGTACAAACTCTTGCTGAGACAACAATTCCCGGTAATCGACCCGCTGTTTCCGTTTGGTTTCGCGTGTACCGGCGGAGCCCTTTTCGCCGGGCAGATATTCAACAGCCAAGGCCCAATAGGAGCTTTCACCCTGCGCGACAAACTCCCGGTGCACGGCCAACACCCGTTGACCGCGTAAAAACCGATTGAATTCTTCCTCGGCCGAGTCGCAGTTATTTACCGGGATCCTGTAGAATTTCCATTGCATTCTTTACCACCCTGCCTTATGAAAGCGCCGCTAACGGCGCTGTGACGGCCGTGTCCTTCCGGTAGCCTCCTCCGCGGGCTCCGCACCGCTCCTCCGGCACCTCCAGGAGCACGCCCGTCACTGACCTGAGCGCAAAACCAGGCGGAAGCCGAGGCCGCCGTAGCGAAGGCCCGGCTCGTACCTGCCGCGAAAGGCCGAACGGCAGTACCAGGCGATGCTGCGCCAGCCGCCGCCGCGGTAGACGCGGTCGGAGCCCGACGTAGGCCCCTGAGGATTGTTGCGCGGACTATTGCGGTAATAACTGCTGTCGAACCAGTCGTGACACCATTCCCACACATTGCCGCTCATGTCGTACAGACCCAGGCCATTGGACCGCTTCTGTGCCACCGGGTGGGTCTTGCCGCCGCTGTTGTCGTCGTACCACGCCACCGCATCGAGGTTGCTTCCACCGGCATACTTCTCGGCTTTTCCACCACTGCGCGCCGCATATTCCCACTCTGCCTCGGTCGGCAGGCGGAAAGTCTTGCCGCTGCGCGACCCGAGTTTACGAATATAATCCCGGGCGTCGTTCCAACTGACCTGTTCAACGGGATAGTTATCACCGTTTTTGAAACGGGACGGATTGCTGCCCATGATCTTCCCCCACTGCCCCTGGGTCACCTCGGTCTTGCCCATCCAGAAGCCATCCAAGCACACCTCGTGCACCGGTTTTTCGTCCGAGTCACCATCGGTCGAACCCATTTGAAAACACCCCCCAGGCACCCAGACGAACTCCATGCCGGTCACCGGTTCGGTCCAGGTCTGGCCCTTGCGGGGCGTCTGCCGGGCCCGGGCCAGCGCCGCCTGGCGCTGCTGCTCGGCCTGCCTCTCGGCCGCAGCCAACCGCTGCCGGGCTGCGCTCAAACCACCGGCCCCCGGCAGAATCGAATCAGCCTTGTCCAAATAAGTCCCTGCCCTGCCGAATTTCCCCTGCCCGATCGCCTCCTCGCACAACTCCAGATACTTCTCGACAATCCGCTCCAATCCTTGCCTGGCCTGCCGGTTCCCGCCATCGAGCGCGAGCACCCTGCGATAGCGCTCCAGGGCGTTGTTGCCTTCCGGACTGCTCAACCGCAGGGCCTCCAGATCCTGCCGCGCTTCGGCCAGCAAACGGTCGATCTCCCTTTGCCGTTGCTGGTCAGCGGTGTCCTGCCGGGACGCGGAAACCGTCGATGACGGAGCCGTCGCTCCGGAAGGCCGCTGGGCCAACCAGATGCCGCCAAGCAAAAGTAACGCCGCCAGCGCTCCGCCGATGCCCCAGGCGAGACCGCTGTTCGATCCGCCCCGTTGAGGGCTGCCTTCGCCGGTATTCCGTGCGGGCGGATCGTTGCTGACACTGGCTATGATCTCGGTTCGAGGCGCGGAACGTTCCAAAACCTCCCCGCCCAACACCCGATCGATGGCCGCCATCAACTCCGCGGCATCGGCGAAACGCCCCTCCGGACTCTTGGCCAGCAAACGGTCAATAAGGCCCTGATAGTTCAGCAGATGGCCAGGCAGCTCCGGCACCGGATCACTGATATGCATCAGCCCCACGGCATAGGTATCCTCGGCGTCATAGGGCACCTTGCCGGTGAGCATCTCGAACAGCACCACGCCCAGACTGTAGAGGTCGCTGCGGCCGTCCACCTCCTTACCCCGGGCCTGCTCGGGGCTCATGTAGTGGGGCGTGCCGATGCTCATGCCGGTTTTGGTCATGCGGGTGCCGCTGCCGAGCGCCCGGGCGATGCCGAGATCGGTGAGCACCGGCCGGTCCTGAGCATCGAAGAGGATGTTTTCGGGCTTGATGTCGCGGTGGACGAAACCCTGCTGGTGGGCGTAGCCGAGGGCATCGGCCAGGGAAAGGAGAATCGTCAGGGCCTGTTTGGGATCGAGGCCCTGACGGATGCGCTGCTTGAGATCGCCGCCGGGCAGCAGGGCCATGGTGTAATAGGGACTGCTGCCTTCATGGCCCACGTCGAACAGGGTGACGATGTTGGGATGATGCAGGGCGGCGCTGGCGCGCACCTCTTTTTCGAAACGGGCGATACGCTCGGGATCGCGGGCCAGTTCGGGCGGCAGCACCTTGAGCGCCACCTGGCGGCCGAGGGTGGTGTCCTCGGCCAGAAAGACGTCGGCCATCCCCCCGGCGCCGAGTTTTTGCATTATGCGGTATCGACCGAGTTGGAAGCCCGGTTGCAGCATTTTTCCCTCCTGGTTAACAAATCAGCAAATAAATCTTCGAATTCACAACCTTCGCGGCTGAAGCCGCTCCCACAAAAATCACAACCTTGCTCTGCCCTGCATGACCCTGCCCTGCCTCTGTGGGAGCGGCTTTAGCCGCGAATCGGGGTTTGCAGGGTTGAACCAAAACCCTTCGCGGCTGAAGCCGCTCCCACAGAGAGTCTCAACCGAAGTCACAAACAAAACTTCAATCCTGTTCCCCTCTGCCCTTGTGGGAGCGGTCTTTCGACCGAAGGGATATTGATGGTTTTTTCCCTGTCAAAAACCACTCAACTCGGATTGCAGATGAACAAAAAGCCCGATATACAAAATGGTAAACAGAACACTCAGTACTGCCCCGCCTATCGCCAGGATCTTCCATGTCTTCGGGACAAAGGGTTTGATCTCCTTGCCGCAATATCCCGGAGAGGCCAGTTCGGCAAGTGTCTCATCGAGCCGGTTCCTTGCCTTCATGCCAAAAAAGATGGACGAAAGACCCAGTAAGGGGATGTTGAAAAGAATGACCGAAGCGATGCTGAACATGACGCCGGTTTTGAATGATTTGGGGACCTCTGCCGTACACGTGTCTGGACTGCTTCCATTTTTTCCTCCTGTTGTTGGTTGTTTTTCACCTGCCGATCCGAAATAAGATTTGAATCATTTTTGTTTTCAGGGGCTTCGCGGCTAAAGCCGCTCCTACAAAAGCCGCAACATTGCTCTGCCATGCATGACCCTGCCCTGCCCCTGTGGGAGCGGCTTTAGCCGCGAATGGGGGTTGCAGGGTCGAACCAAAAACCTTCGCGGCTAAAGCCGCTCCCACAAAAACCATCCCCCCGGTCCAAATTCGTCGACGCTTCCGGCCGGGCGGCCCCTGCGGGCGCTTCCGCTCTCTGCTGGCTCACTGACCTGCGGACAGGACCAGCCGGAAACCCAGATCGTATCCGTGAATGCGGGGCCTGATCCCGTTGCGACTGGCAGAGCGGCAGATCTTGGCGTTGATGTCCCAACTGCCGCCGCGTATGACACGGCTGGAGCCTGATGCGGGTCCTTGCGGATTGCTGCGCGGACTGTTGCGGTAGTAGTCTTCGCCGTATCGATCCTGGCACCATTCCCAAACGTTGCCGTGCATATCGTGCAAACCAAAGACGTTGGCCTTAAAAGATCCGACCGGCGTGGTCTTTTTCCGGTAAAGCCCCTTGGGCGCATTGCCATAAGGATACTTGCCGTCGTAGTTGACTTGATCCGGGGTGATAGTGCGGCCAAATGCAAAGGGCGTCGTGGTACCGGCCCGAGCTGCATACTCCCACTCGGCCTCGGTCGGCAGGCGGAAAGACTTGCCACTGCGCAAGCCGAGTTTGCGGATGTAATCCTGCGCATCATCCCAACTGACCCGCTCCACGGGATAGTTATCGCCGTTTTTGAAACACGAAGGGTTGCTGCCCATGATCTCCCACCACTGACCCTGGGTGACCTCGTATTTCCCTATCAAGAAACCGTCCACACACACCTCGTGCTGCGCCTCTTCGATATAACGGCTTTCTTCACTAGCCGGACTCCCCATCTGAAAACACCCCCCCGGCACCCAAACGAACTCCATGCCCGTGACCGGCTCGGTCCAACTCCTGGCCGGAGTTGGGGTCTGCCTGGACTGGGGCTGCTCTGCCTGGCGTGGTTCCTCCTTGAGCCCGCTGCATGCGATCACCTGCTCCCGATAAATCGCGATATCGGTTTCAAAGGGATTGCCGAATCCGGTATTGATGGCGCGGTCGAAAGCCTTGAGAGCCTGAACCGAAAGGATGGCGCCTTCCCCCACGGATCCCATCGAGTCCATGGTGCTGAGCACATCGCCATAACCGCCCGGAGTCGCCGCGTAATAGGTATTTCGAAGAAAGCTGGAAAAGGTGTCCCAACCGTCGCGGTAGGTGACCTTTGTCATCAATGCCCCGGCGGGGGCGGACAGGCGCAAAGCTTTATGGGCATGCCCGGCGGCCTCCTTGAGTTCCGAGAGGGGGATGGATTTCGTCTGGCTCCACCCCACGGGCGACTGAATAAAGTACCGGTTCTGAAAGTCGGCCGCTTTTTTGGCGGAGATCTCGGCCACCTTTCCGAAATACAGCCCTACGCCCAAGGCCTCCGCTCGTCCCATCTCGCTGCCTGCCGCGGCAGTGGTGGCGATGGCCCCGGTGACGATATTGACGGAAGCGGTGGGGTCCCCGGCCGCGGTTCGCAGAGCGGTGCCGATGTAACTGCCGGCCACATTGGTCAGCGCCTGATCGAACTGGTTCAGCCCCTGTTTGTACTGGGAAGCGGTCATCAATTTACTCAAGGACCGGGAAAGATCCTGATGAGGATAAAGGTCCGGCGCCAGGGTCTGTTTGTAGCCATCCCGCGCCTGCGACAGCAGCGCCAGGATGCCGATGTCCTGAACCGGGCACCAGGCCGAGCCGCAATGCCGCTTGAAATCCCATCCTTCAAGGGGTATTTCGTAAACCTGCCCCTGGTCGCTGACCCGGATGGTTTTCAGCTCGGCTGCCATGCCGGTACCCGACAGGAGCAGGAGTTGGCTGACAACTGTCAGCAAAACAATATTGAAAGATTTCATTTCTTGCCTCCCGAAAAAACCATACTTGTTTGCTGCTTTCAGATTCCGACTCGAAATGACCCCCATGCTTGCAGAGGCTTCGCGGCTGAAGCCGCTCCTACAAAAATCACAACCTTGCTCTGCCATGCATGACCCTGCCCTGCCTCTGTGGGAGTGGCTTCAGCCACGAATGGGGCTTGCATTAGCCGACCAAAACCTTCGCGGCTAAAGCCGCTCCCACAAATCCCTCACAACCGCAACCTTGCTCTGCCATGCATGACCCTGCCCTGCCTCTGTGGGAGTGGCTTCAGCCACGAATCGGGGTTTGCATTAGCCGACCAAAACCTTCGCGGCTGAAGCCGCTCCCACAAATCCCTCACAACCGCAATCTTGCTCTGCCATGCCTGGCCCTGCCCTGCCTCACCCCTGTGGGAGCGGCTTCAGCCGCGAATCGGGATTTGCAGGGTCGAACCAAAACCTTCGCGGCTGAAGCCGCTCCCACACAAGTCAACTCCCCGGTCAAAACCGCCGCCGCTCCAGCGCGCCTTCGGGGTCGCGCAGGGCCGGGCTTCGCTTCCGGCCAAGCGGACCCCTCCGGGCGCTTCCGCTCCTGCCTGGCTCATCGAACTGGGGGCAAGACAAGCCGGAACCCCAGGTCGTCGCTGTAGTCGCCTTGGAGCCTGAGGCGAGAGGCCGAACGGCAATCCCAGTCGGTGTAGAAGCTGCCGCCGCGTAAGACACGGTACGAGCCCCCGGATGGGCCCTTGGGGTTGTCCTTCGGGCTCTTGTCGTAGTAACTGCCGTCGTACCAGTCCTACACCCACTCCCAGACGTTGCCGCTCATGTCGTAGAGCCCCAGGCCGTTGGGTTGTTTCCTCCTAACCGGTTGCGTTTGCCTGCCGCTGTTGCCACTATGCCAGGCGACGGCGTCGAGGTTGTCGCCGCCGCAGTAGCGCTCCCGATTGCCGCCGCTGCGGCAGGCGTACTCCCACTCGGCCTCGGTGGGCAGGCGGTAGGCTTTGCCGCTCTGGCCGTTGAGGAAGCGAAGGTAGTCCTGGGTGTCATCCCAGCTCACACTCTCCACCGGCCGGTCGGCCCCCTTGAAGTGGCTGGGATTGCTGTTCATGATCTTCTGCCATTGCGCCTGTGTGACCACGTATTTGCCCATGTAGAAGTCATCGACACAGACCTCGTGCACGGGACGCTCGTTCAATCTTCCATCACCGAAGACGTCGCCCATCTGGAACCCCCCCCCCCCCTTGACCAGCACGAATTCCATGCCGGTGACCGGCTCGGTCCAAATCTTGCCCTTGCGGGGAGCCTACTGAGCACTCTCCTTAATTGTTGCCAAACCTTCACGATCTCGTCGCAAATCGACACTTATCTTGCTGCGCATTTCTTTGAGCGTTTCGGTCCCGATAGCTTTTTGAATATTTGGTAAATCCATTAGTTTTGTAAAGAAAGCCTCTTTATCATTAATTTCGCGCCGTGCCCGGTCGAACTGTCCAACCTTTGCAAACGCTCCCCAACCGTCAGTGAAACATCCTTCACTCATTGAGTGTCGGACTTTAAACCAAGCATTAAAACTACGGGCATCAGAAAAACTAGAGTATTTCATTCGCATCAAAACTACTTCACGGAAAGATCCACAAAACTCTACAGCTCCTACCTGGTTATGTCGGTCCAATTCCCGTTGGCCCAAGGTTTCATATGCATCTGCAATACGATCCAAGCCTCCAATCGCTTGCTGATTGCCGGGATCCAGGCGCAAAATTTCTTCATACTTTTCAAAAGCGCAATTCCCAACAGGCTTAGTCAACCGTTGCTTTTGCAAATCGATTTGAGCCTTTTCCAACAATATTCCGACACGCCTTCGTTTTTGCTCAGCATGGGACTCTTGATCTGTCAAAAGGGGAGTCTTATCTTCTAAAGGGGAAGTTTGAGGATTTATTTCAGTGTCAGAATTCGCAGATACTCGTGAAGTAACACCAACCGAACCATCCACCCCTAGGGAAGGGGACGTCCGCTGAGCCAGCCAGATGCCCCCGACCAGCAGCAAAGCCAGCAAGGCCCCGGCAATGCCCCATTGAAGACCCCTGTTTTTACCCGCGCCTCTGTCCGAGGGTGCAACGGAAGATTCCCCAACTTCCTCGATGACCACCTGCGGCAGGATCTCGGTCTTAGGCGAAGGTCGTTCCGGCATCTGGCCTGTCTGCACTTGCCCGACAGCAACCATCAACGCCCCGGCATCACCAAAACGCTGCTCGGGACTTTTCGCCAGCAGCCCATCGATCAGCCCTTGATAAGCCTCCAGATGCTGCGGCAGCCGAGGCACCGGCTCATTGATATGGGCATAGGCCACGGCAAAGCTGTCCTGGGCGTCGAAGGGCACCCGACCGGTGAGCATCTCGTAGAGCACCACCCCAAGGCTGTAGAGATCCGAGCGCCCATCCACCGCCTGACCCCTTGCCTGCTCGGGGCTCATGTAGTGGGGCGTGCCGATGCTCATGCCGGTCTTGGTCATCTGGGTGCCGCTGCCGAGGGCCTTGGCGATGCCGAGGTCGGTGAGGATCGGCCGATCCCGTTCGTCGAAGAGGATGTTTTCGGGCTTGATGTCGCGGTGGACGAAGCCCTTGACATGGGCGTAGTCGAGGGCGTCGGCGAGTTGGCGGAGGATTTCGAGGGCCTGTTCGGGGTGCAAGCCGGCGCGGATCTTCTGCTTGAGATCGCCGCCGGACAGCAGGGCCATGGCGTAATAGGGGCTGCTGCCTGTATGGCCGACCTCGAACAGGGTCACGATGTTGGGATGATGCAGAGCGGCGCTGGCGCGCACCTCTTTTTCGAAGCGCGCGATCCGCTCGGGATCGCGGGCCAGCTCCGGCGGCAGCACCTTGAGGGCCACCTGGCGGCCGAGGGTGGTATCCTCGGCCAAAAATACGTCGGCCATCCCGCCGGCGCCAAGTTTTTGCAGTATGCGGTAACGCCCGAGTTGAGGCCCCGGTTGCAGCATTTTTTTCCCTCCTGGTTGCTTCAGGAAAAAGGGCTCAGTTCAAACCCCGATTCGCGGCTAAAGCCGCTCCCACAACAATCGAAACCTTGCTCTGCCCCGCCTGGCCCTGCCCTGCCCCTGCGGGAGCGGCTTCAGCCGCGAATCGGGGTTTGCAGGGTCGAACCAAAACCCTTCGCGGCTGAAGCCGCTCCCACAGAAAAGCCAAACGATCCTCGACTGCTGCGATTGTGCCGCCCTACCCCTTTGGAAGTGGTCTCCAGGACTTGAATTGGTGTTGACTGAACCGGGCCGGCAATCTTCGCGGCTGAAGCCGCTCCCACAGGAGAACTTCACACCCACAAGAATTCGAATATTCTTGGTTGCTCTTGTGGGAGCGGGGCTTTAAACCCCAAAAGGATATTGATGGTTTTTTCCCTGTCACCAACAACTCTTGCAAGGCCGCCCAAAACCCTTCGCGGCTGAAGCCGCTCCTACAAAAACCGCAACCTTGCTCTGCCATGTCTGGCCCTGCCCTGCCTCACCCCTGTGGGAGCGGCTTTAGCCGCGAATCGGGGTTTGCAGGGTCGAACCAAAACCGTTCGCGGCTGAAGCCGCTCCTACAAAAACCTTCAACCCTGGCATGCCCCACCGACATGTGGGAGCGGCTTCAGCCGCGAATTGTATGTTTGCATGGCCGATCAAGATCCTTCGCGGCTGACGCCGCTCCTGTTCAAATCCACAACCTGGGCCGCCCTGTCCTGTGAAAGCGGCCTCCCGACCGCGAACCTGAGCAAAGGTACATTCCCCAGGGAAAAAAGCCGTTCATAGATAGCAGTCCGGTTCCCTCCCAGCCTTGGCGTCCACTTTCCGCAACGCCTCAACCCTCATCTCCCCAAGCCTCTGCTTCAAAGCCCTTATCCGCGCACTGGATTCTTCAATGCGCGAAACCTCTATGCGCCCCTCGACCACCATGCGCTGAATCGTTTCCACCGTATGCGGCACAAGATTTTTCGGACCGCCGGACACCAGCAGGATATCGACACCCGCATTGATGGCCTTTGCCAGGGAATCTTCGTAGGAATAGTTTTTCCCGATAGCCCCCATCATCAGGTCATCGGAAATAATGACCCCCTGAAAATTGAGTTGGCGCCGCAACAATCCGGTCAGGGTATCGCGGGACAAGGTGGCGGGATTGTTTTTATCCAGACGGGCATTGAATATATGCGCGGTCATGATGATGTCGGCTTGTCTTGCTTCAATCAGGCGGGTGAATGGGACGAGTTCCTGTCGTTGCCAAATTTGTGTGACATCGACGAATCCCAGATGGCTGTCGGCGCCGGCACTGCCGTGACCGGGGAAATGTTTCAGGCTGCACAGAACCCCGTACTCACGGTGCACTTCGATTATTTTTCCAGCATGCCTGACAACCTTTTCCGGATCAGGGGAATAACTGCGATCCAAACGACCGATTACAGGATTGGAGGGGTTCAGATTCAGATCAACCACAGGGGCGAAGTTGAGATTGATTCCGGCTGCCGCCAGCATGGCGGCACAGATTTGCGCCTGCCGGGCGGTCAACTCCACATCGTCCTTTTTGCCCAAGTCAGCTGCAGACAACAGGGAGGGAAAACCATTGGCCGGCTTGAGGCGGCTGATGCGCCCCCCTTCCTGGTCGACGGCGACGAACAGCGGCTCGACTGCCAGGTTTTGCAGGGAATCGATCAGGCTTTTAAGTTGCTGTGGAGATTGAATATTGCTGCTGCCATCGGCTCCACCGTAATTCAGCAGCAACACGCCACCCAGATTCCAGTCACGAACTGCACGGACAATAGCCGTATCGGCCCCGATATTTCCACCCTGGAAACCGACCATCAACATCTGGCCGATCTTCGTTTTGAGATCAGGAGGAAGAGAATTATCTTTTTTAGCAAATGTCGGGTTTAATCCTCCCAGGCCCAAAACCAGAAGTCCCCCCAAGCCAAGCAAAATCAACCAGGCGCGCCGCATCATTCCTCCCTATCAGAATTACAAAACCGAGAAGCCGGTTCCTATTCCAGCAACTGACTTAAAGTTCACGAACCAGACGGAACCCGACACCGTTGGCCGGTTTTTCGGATTCGCAGCGCCCCCGGATGGAAGAGCGGACATTGCGAGCCACATCGTTCCAGGCACCGCCTCGTAAAATGCGCCGCGGCTCTCCGCCTTCCTCCCAGACCGCACCGTCATCAGGTGCTCCAACATAACCGGCATGCCCGGGATCCTGGCACCACTCCCAGACATTACCCACGGTATCGAACAAACCGAAGGCATTGGCGGTAAAGGAACCCACCGGGGCAGGATTCAGATTGTCCCACTGGCTGCCGCATTCCGCACAATTGGCACGACCTTGGCCAATGGCATCGCCCCACCAGTAGGAGCCCGCATTGCCTGCCCGGGCACCATATTCCCATTCCGCTTCCGTAGGCAGACGATAGTGATGCCCGGTTTGTTCGCTGAGCCAAGCCGCATAGGCTACGGCGTCGTGCCAGGAGACATTGATCACCGGCTGCCGCCCCCGGCCCCAACCCTCATCGCTGACCAAAGGGCGTCCGACAGCGTGACAGAAATGATCGTAATCATCGAAAGTGATCTCGAATCGGCCCATTCCGACAGGTTTTTCAATAGTCACCCGATGCACCGGCCGCTCATTGCGGTACCCGGCACCCGATACATCTCCCATGAGAAACGATCCGGCTGGAATTACAACCATCTCCGGCCCGTTGGAACCGTCCTGCAATCGATCGCGGATGACTTCCCCTGCCTTGTTCAGCTGCTGAGCCATTTCCAACCCCTGGCGGGCTCGAGCATCGTCGGGGGAAAGGGCCAGGGCCTCCCCAAAACGGGCAACGGCTCTATCCTTGTCCTCTTCCCGCAAGGCCTCTTCACCAGCAGACAGCAAACGAATCATGCGGTTGCGAATCTGCTCCTTTTCTTCATCAGGAGAAGAGGTTCGCCCCTGCTCCGGCTGGATGTTTTCAACAGAGGAAGGACTTTCCCAGGAGCGACTATCCTGGTGCCTTCCAGACTGCATAAACAGAAACAGCGCCAAGACTGCAGCCACACCGGCCCCGCCGATAAAAGCCCAGAGGCCGAAGGTCTTTCCGCCGGATTGTCGACCATGCAGGCGACCTGCGTCCCCAGCAGTTCCTTGCGCATCAGGCATTGCAGAAAGGATCTGGGTTGGTGCGGTGCATGCAGCCCCTGCAGGCCCTGCCCAATTCCCCTTTTCCAAAACTGATATCAAATCCTGCGCATCGGCAAAGCGCTGATCAGGACGTTTGGCCATCAACATGTCCAGCAAGGGCTGATACCCGGCAAGGTGCGCAGGGAGTTGGGGCAAGGGACTCTGCAGGTGCTGCAGAGCGATATTGACGGTGTTGTCCCCATCGAAAGGAACCTGCCCGACAAGCATCTCGTACAACACCACCCCGAGGCTGTAAAGATCGGCCCGGCCGTCGACGCTGGTCCCGCCGGCCTGTTCCGGACTCATGTAGTGGGCTGTGCCGATAGTCATTCCGGTGCCGGTCATCTTGCTCCCGCTGCCCACCGCCTTGGCGATGCCGAAATCCGAGAGCACCGCCGTGCCGTCCTCGCGAAACAGTATGTTTTCCGGTTTGACGTCGCGATGGACGAAGCCCTTTCGGTGGGCGTACCCCAGAGCCGATGCGATTTGCTTTAGGATCGCCAACGCCTTTTCCGGCACCAGAGCCCCCCGACGGATAACCTGCTTCAAATCTCCACAAGGCACATATTCCATGGCAAGGTAGTAGCTATGGCCTGTGGAACCGATGTCATACACCGCCAGGATGTTGGGGTGGGTCAGTTGGGCTACGGTGCGCGCCTCGCGCAGAAACCGCTCGCCGAAGCTGCGATCGGCGGCCAGCGCCGGCGCCATGACCTTGAGGGCCACCTTGCGGTGCAGGGATTGCTGTTCGGCGAGATAGACGGTGGACATGCCGCCGTGGCCGAGTTCACGCTCGATGGTGTAACCGGGGATGTTCATGCTGTTTCCTCATGATGAAATCAGAACCATTCACGGCTTGGTAGCCGCTCCCACAAAAAGCCCCTCATCCGATTCCGTTTACCTCTGCAGGAGCGGTCTCCAAACCGCGAACCGGCGTCTCGGTTCGAACATTCGCGTAATATTCGCTCCCACGGATACCGCTAGCGGGGAAACTCGTCGGCGGCGATGGCGAAGTTGAGGGACTGTGCCCCCTGGAGCAGAAAAGTGGTAATGCCCACCAGTCGTCCCTGCTGATCGAAAAGGCCTCCTCCCGAAGACCCAGGTGATATCGGAGCGCTGGTCTGGACGATATTGACCCCTTCCAGAGCCCGCTTGCCGGAAATCAATCCTTCTCCCAACGTATGTTCAAGCCCATAGGGAGCACCGACCGTAAAGACTTTTTCCCCAACCTTCAGTGACGTATAGGTCCGGATGCCGGCGACCGGCCGCAGGCGCAGGTCCTTCACCTCCAGGATGCAGCGGTCGGTTTCCGGATCACTCCAGACCATTCGGGCGGGATACCATTTATCCCCCTGGAAAATGACCAGCAGCATTTGTCCGTCGACAACGTGGTAGTTGGTCAGCAGACGGGAAACCGAGATCGCAACGGCAGATCCTTGAGAAACCTTTTTCAGTTCAAGATCACGATGATTTCTGGCACCCAACACGACAAAAACGGATGGCTTTACCTGCTCGAACAATTCGGCGGCCGAAAGGACTCGGCTCCCCAAACCGTTAAAGACAGGATTCAACAATCCGGATTGATCTGAATTTTCTGCAGGGGTGGCCCCCTTCCCGGGTTGCTGACCCACCGGTTCCGGTTGGTGTGCCGGGAACGGCACATCCCCTTCCTGGTCCTCCAGACAGTCTCTATAGGCGGCTTCCCCTCCCAAGACACGCTGCAACTCACAGAGGTCGACCGCGTGCGCCGAAGCACCGCTTAAAAGAATCAGAAGCGGGAATATGAAGATTTTGATTGCCAAGGCTTTAAACACCTTTTCTCCGCAGCCAGGGATCAGGTGCTTCCCAGATTACCTTCTCAATAAGATGCGGACTTC
The DNA here is from genome assembly GCA_041390365.1 of Syntrophotaleaceae bacterium. Classification (NCBI taxonomy): domain Bacteria; kingdom Pseudomonadati; phylum Thermodesulfobacteriota; class Desulfuromonadia; order Desulfuromonadales; family Syntrophotaleaceae; species Syntrophotaleaceae bacterium. The sequence continues at coordinate 1,570,313 of JAWKQB010000001.1, forward strand.
GGACTCGTCACTGTTCAAGATCTCGCCATCAGTAAGGCGTCACCTGGGCAAGATGAATTTGTCCCCGGTCATTCCGGGCATAGATCACCCGGAAAGATCTGGCCACCGAATCGGATTGGTTGATGTCGTCGGAAGACACCCTGGCGGTAACCCGATACTCACCTTCGTCGGCACCTTTTGGGATTTCCAGTGGGAAGGTCGCTTTATAACCGCCGGTCGCGACCGATTGCTTGTTTTCGTTGGAGGCAAGAAGTTTGTCTCCCTGATAGATTTCAATCGCTTGATTGACAGTGTTTTTCTTGTCCAGATCATCAGGATTGATAACAACGTATTTCATTTCCAGTTGCCCGGTTTCTCCATTCTGAAAAATATTTTTGGATAAATTTATGTCTTCTACCGCAACCTTGTTTACACGACCATACTGTTGTACGACTTCAGGCGCTTTTTTGTATTGGACATGGTCAATGATCCCGCCGATTATTCCTCCGGCAACAGCTCCTACAGCCGCACCGATTAGAGCACCTTCAATTCCATTATCGAGAAAACCGATGGCCGCACCGCCAATGGCACCTACTATACCCCCCTTCTTGGCGTTGCCCCACCGATCATTCGTGGTCGCACACCCGCTCAGTGCCGAGGCAACCAGAAGGAACACCAGCAACAGGGCGATTGGTTTCAATTTTCGAGATTTCATTAGGGACCCTCCTATAGGAATAATGTTTCCAGCTGTCACCAAATGACTGAGCAAGAACAGCAAAATTTCCCCCATTTCATCAGAAACTTACTTAAATTTTTCAACCATGATTTCTTTCTGGTTTTGAACCTGCCACTGGTTTGCCAAGGCCTTTTTCTCACGCCGTGCGGCATCGCAGACATAGTTCTCGGAAATCTCCCCATATATCTCCCTGTCCACTTCTTCGCAATAACCGATGGCCTGTGAATAGCGACCCTTTTCGTAAGCTGCTCTGGCTTTGGCGATCATTTCTTCAGCTTGACGGCGCCGGTCTTTGATGGCGAAATCAAGAGCCTTTTGTAAACCGGAAAGATCACCGGAGTCCGCTCCCAGAACTTTTGCCTCATGAACCAATTCCCGGGCCTGCCAAGGACTGGCCCTGTCGAGCAACTCCCAGGCCTGGTCGATTTTGGCTTTGGCGAGCAGTCTTTTCCGGTCAACCTGTTTCTGCTGTTCTGTCAGCCGTTTTTCAAATTCGGCTATTCTGGTTTCAAGAGCGGGAATGTCGGCCTCGGCGAGAAACATCGAAGATTGTCGGGCATTCATGCCTGCCAGTTCTTTTGCCGCATTGACATAACCCCTGGCTTTTTCCGCGATCCCATTCTGCAGTTCCGATTCGGCAAGAGCCTTGTAACGGGCGACCCCCCGCCGCAACACGTTGTCGACCCGATTGGCATCTTTTGCATAGGTTTGCCAGTAGTGCAGAAGACTTGCTGCACAACCATCCTTCGGGGACAGAATCTGATCACTTTCTACAAACCTGAGGGCTGCGGATCCGAACAGGTCATCGGCCTGCCTTCGAACTTCATCAAAACGCATTTCGGCTACAGGATTGCCGGATACAGAATTTCGCATTCTGCCGAATTCCCGGGCTGCCGCGACCGGATCGCGAACCGCCAGGACTTTCAGCTCCTGCCACTTGAGCTCCAATTCATCCCGCTGAATATCATGCGAATCTGCGCCGTCCGCCTGCCCGGTGCTGGTGGGGATGGAAGCCGGTCTTTCCACAGAGGCATCTCTGATGATTCCTCCCCCGCCGCCTGCAAGAACTGGTCGGCGCAGGCTATGGCTGAACACCCTGTAGGCAGCGAAAGAACCGATGCCCGCAAGCAATACTCCCAGCGTCAGCCAGACCAGCTTGGTCCGGTTTCTTTTGGATTCAGCACCAGCACTGGGCGCAGCCATGATCTGCGTTTGGCCGGCAAAACCGGGAGGCGGCTCTTCCTTTGGAAATGACGGTGTTTCGCCTGCAAGAACCTTTTCGAAATCGGCTTGCAACTGGTTGACTCTGGAATAACGTCGGGCAGGATCCTTGGCGAGAGCTCTGTCGATAACCGGCTGCAGAGCATACACATCCAGGGGAAGAGGCGCGGCCGCCTCCTGGATATGCTTGATGGCGATGGCAAAGGAATCCTTGCCGTCAAAGGGCACCCGCCCTGCCAGGGCTTCGTACAGCAGGATTCCCAGGGCATAGATATCGGTGCGCTGATCGGTCGGCTCGCCGCGGGCTTGTTCCGGGCTCATATAGTGAGGTGTGCCGATCGCCATGCCAGCTTCGGTGAAACGGGTATTCCGATCCGCCTCCTTGGTGATGCCGAAATCCATCAGCACTGCACCCCTGTCACGGCATAGAAAAATGTTTTCCGGTTTGACATCCCGATGGATGAAACGTTTTTCGTGTACGTAGGCAAGGGCTGAAAATATCGGCAAAAGCAGATGGTAGGCCTCCTGGGGATCCAATTTTCCCCTTGTGGCCAGGAAATCCTTGAAAGTTTCCCCCTCAAGATATTCCATTGTGAAGAATGGCCGTCCATCCTCCAGTTGTCCGACTTCATAAATGCGGATGATTTGAGGATGTTTAAAACCTGCATGGGTACGCCCTTCACGCATAAACCGCTCGACCAGAGAACGGTCACCGATCAGGTTTGCGTGCATAACCTTCACCGCCACCAGCTGCTGCGACTGGTCATGGCGGGCAAGATATACTGCCGCCATACCGCCCTGCCCTATCTCTCTCACTATCTGGTATTCAGGGATTTTCATGGTCTTCCTTGGCGGGTGCCCGTTTTTCGTTGATCCTAGAACATTCCGACAACGCCGACCGAATAGGCGCGGTTCTGCCCGACTCCGTTCAGAGATTCCGGATTGATACGGTCACCCAAAACCAGTTTCCTGGAAGAGAAAAGGGTCTTTCCCGTTCCCCGGTCGTAAGGAACCCCGACCGGCCCCTCAAACGCGTACCCGACCAGGTCCCCCTTCTCGACAGCGACATCGGAGTCGAAGTCGAAGGCTTTTGCTCCAGGATCAGCAATCTGGAATATAGGAGATTCCCAAACGACAAAGGATGAATCGTTAAGGGGGCGCAGGATGACCAGCTTGACCTTGCAGGGAGAAGTAAACAGTCCTCGCAGGCCTACGAGAGAACCTGGTCCCGGCATGGGGTTTTTCAGATCGACCAGGGTCAGGCCTTCATCGGAAATTTCGGGGCGTTGCAACAGTTCTCCACCAATGTAATCAAGCAATTCCTCCCTCTTTGTGAAGTCGCGCAAGGCGAGGATCTGTTTTTTCATGAAATCCCTGATTTCCTGGCGAATGTCCCCCGCTTCCTTGGTACGGACATCCTTCTCTTTTTCCAAAGCCCGGGAGACTCTTCGGCATTCATCCAGTTCCTCGGAAAGCCTGTTCTTATCCATATTCAACCGGGCGATATTATCCTTGGCCGTGGACAGGTCCTGGGACAGGAGCGTGTTGCTGTGCTCCAGCGCCTTGATCCGTTCGGAAGTGGTAACACAGCCGGAAAGCATTAAAACAGACAACACAACTCCACAGGTTTTCTTCATGACAGATCCTCCTTGATTCACTTTGAGTCAATAGTTAATTGCTGATGCTGAATTCAATCGTTTTCAGAACGGTTCCTTCCCAACTGATGGTCACCTGATACCTGCCGACCGCCCATCCGTCATTGGGTTGACGAATCGTGAAACGGCTCCTTCCCGCCGTCGTCGGGATCAGCATCGGAACCTCTCCAAATTGAATATTGCGGCCGGCATCCAGCCAGGAAGCCTTTAAAATCGCCGGCGGCTGCAGATTGGCGAACTCGTACAGGACAAATATTTCACCGGTATCAAGGGGAAAGGTTTCCAGAGTGATCAGTTCTCCAGTGTTTTCAACAGTCTCCTTTTCTTTAAGAAGATAGATTCTTTCCACCCGGGGCAGGGTTTTTGCGGGAACAGCCGGACCTGGCAGAAGTTTCAGTCCGATGGTGGCGGAATGTTCTCCATCTCGGGTAACAAATTGAATCTCCCGATCCTGAGGAAAACGATCGACTCCAAAACCAGTGATGGAGGCAGGGAAAAACCGGAGTTCGGCTTGTCCCGCGTCGTCGGTACTGATTGTGGTGCGAGTTTGGCCGGCCTGCCCGAGAAAATCCGGTTCTCCACCCCGTTCCACCAATGAAACCACATACTCCGCATTGGGAACTGCATATCCGTTCGGAGTGGAAACTTTCATTTTTAAATCCACCTGCTGCCCCGGATTAACGGTAATGGAGCTTTCACCGACCATTTCCAGTCGAAAGGCTCCCGGAGGGGTTTGGTAAAAAAGCTTTTCCTCGACCCCCTGGATAGCACCATCGGGCATCAGGACAAAATGAACCAGCAACTGGTCTCCCTCGGCAAGCACAGAGGGGAAAAGGACATCCTGCACCCCCTCTCCGTAACCCACCGGGTAGACATGGCTGAAAATGTTTTGGTTCCCGGCCACCGCTCGAACCTGAATATTTCCTGTAGGAGTCGAGGTCAGTTCGTAGGCAACCCGAGCCTTTATCTGCAGCGACTCACCGGCCTTGACCAGGCTCCCACTGTCAGGCTGAGCGGATTCAATCCAGAGGCGATCCGTTTCCATGCCGCCGGCGGCGAAGCATGAGCCTGACATTAAAAACGCTCCTATCAGGAGCCCAAGTATTCGATTAGCCATTTTTGAGCACCGTTGCATGATTATCCCCAAACAAATCAAGTGTCCCGTGCGGTTAATCCTGCCTTCAAATTCCGGCCCTTTTGGCCGCTGTCTGCGTTGCGCCTTCTCGGCTTAACTCAGGCTAGGCCTGCGGCGGCGCGCCTTGACAGCAACCAAAATGCCTCATAATTTTTTGACACGACCAACCGCAAGGGACACTAGTCCAGCTCCCTGACCAACCTGAAACCGACATTTTCCCGGGAAAGAGTGCTTTTGAGGGCCAATCGCTCGGCCGATCTGCTGGTCTTGGGATCGCTGGACCAGGATCCTCCCCGGACCACTTTGAAAGGGCTGTCAGGAGCAGTCCAGGCACGCCCGTCACCAGGAGCCTGATGGTAGTCAGCGTGCCAGCTGTCCCGGCACCACTCGCCGACATTACCCAGCATGTCGTATAAGCCGAACCCGTTGGCTTTGAAGGAGCCCACAGGGGCAGCATAGATCTGGTTATCCCGGCAAGATGCAGAATCAAGCCTGCCCAGGACATCTTTGGCCGCCTGGTCCAGAATATTTTCATGACTGCAGCTCCGGTCCCCGTTTTCCCCCCACCAGAAGAGGGTTCCGGTTCCGGCTCGCGCCACATATTCCCATTCAGCCTCCGTGGGAAGGCGGTAGCGATGTCCGGTCATTTTTGTCAACCAGGCGGTATAGGCCATGGCATCTTCCCAGGAAACATTGGCCACCGGATGCCGGTCTCTGCCCCTGCCCCGGTCATCGGGCAGTGTGCGGCCGGTTGCGCGGCAGAAACGATCGTACTCGGCAAAACTCACTTCGTATTGGCCCACCGCGAAGGATCGGGAAAACTTCACCTGGTGAACCGGCTTTTCATCCCCTGTCCCCCTGCCGCCAAGATCGCCCATTCGAAACGATCCGGCAGCGACCACCACCAGCGCCGGCCCCATGCTGCCGTCTTCGAATTTGTCACGAAAGGTTTCCCCCGGTGCCATTATCTGCGATGCCTGCCGTTTCAGCTTGGTCGCCTGGATATGCCCGGGATAGAGCCCCAGGGCCTTATTGATCGAAGCCAGTGCCGATGACTTGGCTCCCGCCGCCATGGCATCTTTCGCCTCGGCAAGTATCTTCAAAACCTTTTGTTCCCGCTCCTGCTGCTCCGAGAGCAGATCCTGCCTGACCTGGCTCAGCTGCGGCAACCCGGCATCGATGGTCTCGACCTTTTCCAGATATTCCCGGGATTCATCAAATTTTCCGGCCGATCCGGCTGTTTGTGCCATTTGCAGGTATTTTTCGGCAATCCGCCTCATCTCGGCTTTGGCCGGAACATTCCGGGGATCGAGAGCGATAATTTTTCCCAGTTTTTCGTAGGCGTTATCTTCGGGTGGCACCATATACTTCTGCACTTCGATATTCTTCCGTGCTTTATCCAGCAGAGTTCCAACTTTTTTTACTTTTGCTGCTTCAAGGGTCTGCCATAAACTGGCGACCACCGGATTTTTTTCTGCCAAAATCCGCAACTTTTCCAGCGCCTCACTCACTTTTTTGCAACTTTCCTGGTTTTCCGCCTTGTCCAGCATCTTCAGCAACGTTTCGCCGATGATGCGAAGACCATTCTGTCCTTCCCTGTTTTCAGGATCTTTCGTCAGCACCATGAGATATTGGTGGAAGGCATTCTCCCCATCCTCGGACAAAAAACGGTTTTCTTCCAGGTAGTGTCTGGCCTTGGCAAGCCCATCATCGAGCTGATTTGGATCGTTATTTCCCAAAACCCGTTCCCCTGTATGGTTTTCCGCCCGGGAAGCGTTTTCAGCCGTTGACAAGGATTTACCAGCTGTGATTGGAGGCGAAGCGTCACCGTCCCGGGAGTGTGAGGTTGCCTCCCTGAAAGGTTCGACGGGGGCGGGCACGGGCGCTTCGCCTGCGACAGGTGCCAGAGGCCCTTTGGACCTGTGGACGGTCTCTGTCCTGTTTGTATTGGCGAGTGCTCCTCCGCCGCCTCCGCCTCGGAATTTTCGCGGTGAAGACCCGTGTTGCAGAAACCAGACGGATCCGATGACCATTACAGCCAGAAGGCCTCCCCAACCGACCCACTGCAGATTTTGGAGAAGATGTTTCTTTCCGCTAATGGAATTGATTTTTGTATGGGGAACTGGAATCACAGGTTTATTGTTTCGATTTTCGTCCTGTTGCAGAGTATCGATGGCGGAAATCACCTCTTCGGCGTTCTTAAACCGGCCTTCCGGATCCTTGGCAAGAAGCCGGTCCAGAAAAGTCTGAAGCCAGGAGAACTGATCAGGCAGAGAGGGCAAAGGTGCGTTGATATGCATCATCCCAATGGCAAAGCTATCTGTTGCCTGATAAGGAACTTCACCGAACAGCATCTCGTAGAACAGAATTCCTAAACTGTAGAGATCGCTTCGTCCATCAAGCTCATGGCTCCGCACCTGCTCAGGGCTCATATAGGGAGGAGTGCCGACACTCATGTTGATCGCGGTCATCTGGGATCCGCCGCCAATGGCTTTGGCAATGCCGAAATCCGAGAGAACAACCGTTCCGTCTTCTCGGAACAACACATTTTCCGGTTTGACGTCCCGGTGTACAAAACCTTTCCCGTGTGCGTATCCCAAAGCCCCGGCCACCTGTTTCAGGATAGAAAAGGCTTCATTCACCGGCAGGGTCCCTTTTTCAAGGCGCTGTTTGAGATCTCCTCCCGGCAGATATTCCATTGCCAGATAGTAACTCGGCCCGACTGCTCCAAAATCGTACGCCGCCAGAATATGGGGATGAATCAACTGACCAACAGTCCGCGCCTCCTGCAGAAATCGAGCGCCGAAGGTTCGATCAGCGGCCAGGGCCGGCACCATGACTTTCAGGGCCACCTGGCGTCCCATCGATTCCTGCCTCGCCAAAAAGACGGTCGACATGCCGCCTTGGCCGAGTTCCCTTTCGATGCTGTATCCTGGAATATCCATAAATGTTTCCGTCATGCCCGGTTCCCCCAGTGTGCCTACCCGCCGCTTAAGCCGTCCCGGCGAAAAAATCTGTCGCTGCGATTGTCTTTCAGCTGGTCGATGACTTGGTAGGAAGCTTCGACCTGGCGCTGGCTTGATCCTCCTTCGAGCGAATAGATGACCAGCCAGAGTCTGCGATAAGCACCGGAGCGCTCGTGGGGCCCGATCTCGTCGCGACTTAGATCCAGTTGATCGGCAAAGGGTCCGCTGGTTGTGAATTCCTGGCGTTTCCAACCTTGGTAGTCGGGTCCGGTGGTCCAACGAACCAAACGCCCGACTTTTACTTGGCTGGCAATCGGCAGAATCCGCTTTTCATTGATCTGCAGATCCTCCAGGGCAGAAGGCAGTGAAAAGGGGGCATCAGCATCACTGATCGCCAGAACCCGCTTAGGCGAAACCTGCCACTGCAACTGCAACTGGCCTTTGCCCGCAGGGATGCGCGCCAGGGAGAGGCCCTCTCCTGGTTTGGCTACTTTCCCTGGCAAAACCAGGTCATCGCCTCCAAGAACAAGCAGGGTGATTTCGCCATCACCCGGATTGCGCTGCAGAGTCTCGCCGCGCGCCCCGATCTGCCCCCCGGCAAGGTGCAGCAGTGGCAAAACCGTTCGCGCCTCATGCAGGCCGAAGGCAAGGGCGGGTAAAACATCTGACCCGATTTTGATCACACTGCTCCTGACTTCCTTTTCCTTTTTCCATGGCATTTGAACCGGACGGCCACTTTGCAAAGCTCCGACGAGCAATTTAAAATCGGGCGTTAACTCGGGGCTGCGCTTCCAGATATTCCACTTGCCGCCATTTCCTTCTATCAGCAGCCGATCACCCACCCGCATCATTTCGTGAAGAAACCTGTCGGCATCCTGCTTCTCGCGTAACATCTGCAAAGCTTCAGGGGTCAAACGAGCATGAAGTGTCACGGGGTTGGCAACCTTGTGTGCCCGGTAATGTGCGTCCTCTTGGGCCAAGGCCTCGCTTTCGGCCATCCAGCGCCCTTTAAAAAGCCGCTCCCTGACAGTCAACTGCAGCTGCAACAGATGGTTTTCTGCTTCGCTAATCGTCAAACCTGCCTCGGCAACTAGTCTGGTAACGGCATCAAGATGGAGAGTCGCCTGGACCCGGTGTGAACCGAAGGGAACCGCCGGAAGGTCCGCCCTTCCCTTGCCGACCAGCTTTCCATCAACAAAGATACTCGCTCCCGCCATACTGGTCTGGATCTGGACCCGGCCATGGGTGGGGATTTTCTTCAGGTCGAAATGAAAGGTTCGGCTTTCACCTGGACCGACAGTGAAAGGCATCTTCTCCTGCTGGTAGGAGGGCACGGTCACCGACAGCAGATGGTCGCCCTCTTCAACTTCGGTCTTCAGCGGTGTCCTGCCCCGCGGCACTCCATCTATCGTCACCTCCCCCTCCGAAGGGGAGGAGGTGAGCAGCAGCGGTGCATAGCCTTTTCCAAGATGAATCAGGATTGTTTCATCCGTAGCCTCACGGACATCGATTGTGACCTCTTTGGGACGATAGCCTTCCTTCATCGGTCGCAGTCTATAGCGGCCGGCTGGCAAGCTTACCCGACCGCCATCCTCGACCAATCGATTGGTCTCGACAATCAGTACCTGCCCCCCGGAAGGCTCGGTATGAAGATCAAAAGTGGAAAGCTCTTTCGCACCAACCTGGCTTTGATTCGACTTTTCCAGGTTGGATGCCCGCGGGTTACGATCCGAAGTTGGATTCAGCTCGATTTGTCCAGCAACGGTCGGATTGCTCGACTCGCCTTCAGCAACAGAAACCGAACAGGCGGTGATCACCCCCAGCAAAAAAAGCAGAATGCCTGGAAGTATCCGGTCAAATTTCATGACGAGCGGTCTCCTCCGGCTATTGAATACCATGCTGGTCATTACCAAGAAACTGAGGCCAGGGTGAGCTCGAACGTTCCGTTACGCGATTGATCCAGTAGCTGACAATAGTCCCGTTCTGACCGGCGGCCACAATGTCCACCAATTCATCATTGTTGACATCCCCCAGCACGGGTGATGCGATGAAGGCATCGACTCCGGAAGCCGGAAGCTGCAGCAACGCCCGTCCGCGGTTCATATCCACCAGATGGAGGCCGCCGCTCCCGTCCAGTATGATCAGATCGAGCATTTTGTCGTTGTTGACATCGAACAGGGCCGGCGAAGCCTGCACGGTGATACCGAGCGCGGTACTCCAGATCTCTTCCCCATTCAAGCTGTCCAGAACGTGAATGTCGCCATTTTCGGCCACTGCCACCACATCCGGCACGTCATCTCCGTTGGCATCGGCCGCCACCGGGCTGGCGAAAAACCGCTTGTTCACCTTGGCGCTCCAGGCCATACGGCCGTTGCCGGCGTTGAGAGCAACGATTCCTGCGCCGTCCGACGCAACAATGACAAGAGCCTGCTCCCCGACTTCTATGAATACCGGCGATGCGCAGTAGACGGGAGGAACTTCGCCCTCCCAGATCTGCCAGACCTTATCACCCTGACCGGTGACCGCCAGAACCTGACCGGAATCGGTTACGCCGATGAAATCAGGGATCTTATCGCCGTTGACATCCGCCCGGACCGGAGAGGTGATCATCTTTCCCCGAGTCATTTCGGCGGTATCCCACATCTTCCAGCCCCTGGAACCGTCCAGAGCCACCAGCCCCATTTGGGACGTGGGCAGAATAACATCGGGAACCTTGTCGCCGTTCAGATCCTGCAGAACCGGGCGATTGAGAATCTCGCCCAGATCAAGGTCGCCGGAGGATTTCCACAGAGTCTGACCCTTACCGTTAAGTGCGACCACCAAGCCGGAATTGCTGGCAACGATCAGATCATCAATTTGATCTCCGTTGAGATCTGCGGTGACCGGTGGCGCAAGGATGCGGTCGGATACAGCAGCCTCGAAAATTTTTTTGCCCTCCTGCCCGTCAAGGGCAAGCACATATCCGCTGGCGTCGGCGACAATGACATCGAGGAACTTGTCGCCATTGATATCAGCCAGCAGGGGAGTCGCAGGTCCAAGGCGACCTCCGGAAAGGGTTTGTTCCCAAACCTTGCCGGCTTGCAGTTTGGCAGTTATCTGCGGCGGGGAGCTCTTCCAGAACCAGATACCGGCTATTACGGCTACCAGGGCAAAACCGACCAGACCGTAAACCCAGGCCGGAAGAGATTTCTTGGCGGCAGACATCACGGCCGTCTTTCCATTGCCGCCGATGGCCCCCATCATTTGTGTACCGCCGGCAGCAGCCATCGCAGCTTCAAATTTCAACTCGACCTTCCCCAGTTGAATTTTGTCGCCGTCTTTCAATATCTGACTCTGGATTTTCTTGCCGTTGACCAGAGTGCCGTTGCTGGAACCGGCATCCTCGATTTTCCATCCGCTGCCCTCGGGGAGAAGCCTGGCATGCTTGCTGGAAACCGTTGGATCGGAGATGACAATGTCGTTGTCGGCAGTACGACCGATGCTTGACGGACGTGCGGCCAAAGGAAAGGTTTTGCCGGCCGCCGCTCCGTCGGCACCTATCAGCCTGGCCTTGGCGCCACCTGTTCCGGTAGTCGTCGAGGCCGGATCTGCCGGAGCCGCCCCAACGGCAGGACGCATCTGAGTGGATTGACCATCAATGGCGGCCCGGACAGAGGTTTTGGCCGCATCACCGGGCCCTGCGACCTTGAAGGAAACCTGGTCGAACCGGATTTCGTCCCCGGCCTTTAAAGCGATTTCCGTGACCCTGTTGCCGTTGACAAATGTTCCGTTGGCGCTTCCGAGATCGCGGATTTTCAGCATCCCGCCGATCACTTCGATCTCTGCATGCTGACGGGAAACCATCTGCTCATCGATTTGCAGGCCGCAACCGGCCTCGCGGCCGACGATCAACTTGCCGGCCACGGCAAAAGATTTGCCGGCAACCACCCCGGAAGTGCCCATGAGGGTGAAGGAACTCACCCCTGCCCGCACTTGGGTGCTGTCGGCGGGAACGGAAGTCTGCAGATCGGCCTCGCTGATCGCCCGGTTGACCATGGTCGGACGGCGCTTTTCCGTATCCACGATTTCCGCCTCTACCTTTTCGAACCTCAGCGTATCCCAGAGTTTGATTTCCTGCCGACCGGAGATCTTGCTCCCGTTGACGAAAGTACCGTTGGTACTGCCTAGATCGACAACGTATACCTTTCCGTCACCGATCTGGATCTCGGCATGGAATCCTGAAACGCCCGTTTCATTCAGCACCACATCGTTGCCTGAATCCCTTCCGATCATTACGCGTTTACGGATCAGACTGACCGGTTTGTATAAATCCCCCTTGAATTTCAACTGCAGCATGACATGTCTCCTTTTTGGCGAAAATTTTGGTTCATCTCACAATCGAACTCGAAATTGATTCATTCGCGGCTTAAGCCGCTTTCACAAAAACCTCACCCCTGATCCCTGCTTCCAATCCCTGCAGTTTTAAACCCGCCGGAAACCAAGCTGAACCGAGCCCACCTGATACCAGTCTCCCTCTTGAGCCAAGTCCCATTCGGTACGGGTTTGCCCATGTTTCCAGGTGCCGTTGGAGGAATTCAGGTCCTTGAGCTCCACTCCGTTGTCGGTCGCTTGAATCTGCCAGTGGCGACCCGATACCTGTCCGTCATCGATTTGAATATCGGCATCATTGCTTCTGCCGATAATCAGCGATCGAGTAGACACGGGAAACTGACGCTGCAGTGCGCCGTCTCTGTAAAGAAATCCCTGCCAGGTGCAGGGTGTGACAAGGGATGGCGGAGATACGACTCGGGTCTGCGATTGCGGCTGTTGAGAAAAAGATCCAACAGAATGGGGTTGCTGGAAGGAATTATGGTTGGCGTTTAGAGAAACTTGAACTTGAGCGGGAGCGCTTTTCTGAAAAGACCACACAAGGGATATGACCCAGCCAAGGAAACTCCAGCCCAAAAGGAAATTGACAATTATCACTCCGACCTTGTTGTTATGCTGCTTGTTGCAAACCACTATGATAGTGGGCAAAAAATAGAGAACCCCAAAAACAAGAATTAATAGCAGTATCCCAAACAATGCAACGAATTCCTCACCCCCGCTGTTATACATGGCATTCTCCGTTTGCTGAAGTAGCGGTTTTCAATAAGGTCGTAATTCACCCTGATTATTGTTTTCGGAATTGTTTTCCTGCGGGTTCTCCCGGCATCTTCTGTTCCGGAAGTTCTTCCGCCATTTCACGATTGTTGTCGAGCTCAAATTTGAGCTCAGGGGCGACGGTCTCAGGCAGATCCGGGTTTGCTGGCTTCGGCTTCAGGTCCTGTTCGAGACTGCCCGCTGGGAGCACCGGTCCTCCAGCCGGAATCGTCCCGCCGTTGCCCATGGGTCGCGTTTTTTTGGAAAAATGGGACCATCCAAACCAGAAAAGAGCCAGCGCCAGAAAAATGAAAAAGAACAGCAAAACTTTTCTGGAAATACTTGAAATCCCCCATCGCTTTTTCTGCTCAGGCAGTTCAATGGCTTTCATGGGCAGCGTATCGCCTTTGCCCCTGAATTGAGATGCATTGGCAGGAGCTTCCACCAGGACTACGGTAATATTGTCGGAACCGCCGTTGTTGTTGGCGGTGCGGATCAGGTCTTCCACTGCCTGCATGGGGCTTTCAGCTCCCTGCAGAAGTTGTGCGATCTGCCCGTCCTCCACCTCGCTGGTAAGCCCGTCGGAGCAGAGCAAAATCTGTTCGCCCCGACACAGGGTGCCCTGCACCGTATCGACCCGAACCGTTTTCAGATCAGAAGCGCCCAGGGCTTGGGTAATTACGCTGCGCTGAGGATGCACTCTTGCTTCTTCTTCGCTGATGGCTCCCGAATCGATGAGTTGCTGAACGAAGGAGTGATCGCGGGTCAATGGACGCAGGACGCCGTTCCATAGATAAGCCCGGCTGTCACCGACCCAGGCGATCTCATAATCGCATCCGGACATTTGTAGGGCCACGATGGTGCAGCCCATGCCAGGAGTTCCCTCCCCATTTCGGCCGGCCTTTATGATGGCTTGATGGGCGGCCTCGATCGCCATGGCCAGGGACATCTTTTCCCCGACTTTGCCGGTGATGCACTTAACGGCGATGGCACTGGCAACTTCCCCCGCCGCATGACCGCCCATGCCATCGGCGACCAGCCAAAGCCCCTTTTCGGGCAGAACAATATAGTTGTCCTCATTGTGGTCGCGAACGCGCCCCACATCGGTGGCGTGACCAGTGATGTAATCCATTGGAATTAAATCCTGTATTTTCTGGTTTTTTATAACGGAAATTTCTATTCGGAATTACCTACTTAGGTGGCGACCCGAACCGGTTTGACCCCGATGTTCCAGGCACGAAAAGCAGCATGATGCTCGCCACTAAATTAGCAATCGGCAACAACAACAGCCACATGAAATGCCCGGAGCGGTCCTGATCGTGAAATCGTTTGATACCCAGAGCGATGCTGGGCCAGAGGTTTAAAAGGAGGACAACCAAACTTCCCGCTATATAACCTTCAAAACTGAACTGGCGAAAGAAAAGCAGTTGCACCAGCAAGTTGACGCCAATACCGAAAGCCATCAGAGACAAGGAGGCCAGAAAGTAGCTCATCCTCCCGATACGGCCGCGGTTGGAAAAAAAGAGCCAGGAAAAGCCGCTTTCCACTAACGGGTTGGTTGTTTGCCCGGAAGAATTTGCGGGACCGGACATCACCGGAGGCTTTACAGTCTGTGGCATCTCTGGAGCATTCATCCGGGGTGGAGGGGCAGAGGAGTTCGAGACACCATTGGACGGCGATCCAGGCATGCCAGGGTCGCGCTGAAGTGCTGGCTCGATACGGGTGGGAAAATCGCTTGCGGCAGGGGTTGCGGAAAGGCCGGAATCCCCTGAGCGTGTAGGAATATCCACCTGGATATCCCGGTCCATACCTGGCAGGATGCCGGGCATGTCATTTCTAATAGCAGGGTTGACGGCAGTAAAACCTGGCTGAAAGGCCGCGGCCGTATTGACCGTAGTCTTTGCTTCTACGGGTTGCAGAATATCAAGCCGGTATTCCACCTCGTCAAAACGGATAAGGTCGCCGTTTTGCAAAACCTGCCGTCCGATTTTCCGGCCGTTGACGAAGGTGCCGTTGGTGGAACCGAGATCGACCAGTTCCAAAGCACCATCACTTACCAAAATTTCAGCATGCTTCGAGGAGATTGTGGAGGTGTTCAATACCAGGTTGTTGCCGGGCGCCCTGCCTACGCTGATTCGTTCATGGATTTCCATGCAGGAGGGGGCGGTGTTTCCAGGAGACACGGACTTGAGCATGGCTATTGGCTGTTTTGATAAGGACGAGGGGGTTTGGATCACGCTTTCGACTTTATCAGCACTAACCGCAGGCATGACCGAAGTGGGTCGTCGATCAGCCGGATCGAGGACTTCCATCTCTGTTTTGCCGAAGCGAACCGTATCCCAGGACCTCAGCTCTATACGGCCAGTCACTCGGTTGCCGTTGACAAAGGTGCCGTTGGTACTGCCCAGATCAACCAATTCCACCCGACCGTTTTCACAAAAAATCCCGGCATGAAAACCCGAAATAGCCGAATCATCAAGGACCAGATCGTTACCGAGGTCCCGCCCGACATTGAGCCGTGGCTTATCTAGTTCAACAGAAACATCCCCTCCGTTTTTCGATTGCAACCGCAACATTTAAACCTCCCTGAAAATACGCATCCCATTTTGCAATAAAAGTCAATCTCCCTTACCCCAGAAGCACCAGACGTGATTTCCCAAATTCCAAAGAAACCCCATATTCCATTCTCACCGATGGTATCCGGTTATCATATAGCCTGATGCCGTTTTTGCTTCCTAAATCCACCGCCCACCACCTATCTCCGTCAAAAGCGAGCATGAAGTGTTTCCTGGAAACTTCAGGATCATCCACCACAATATCGTTGGAGGCGGTTCGTCCGACAAACAACCTGAAACCTCGGGTGCAAACTTCACGTTCCCCGCTTGGAGTGCGCAACAGCCACCAGGCCTCCATTCGGTGCCCCTTTGCCTGCATCGATTCATCCCGAAGCAGATTGACGAGCGCTTCTCGAACCGCTGCAGAACGATTTGGCGCATCCCGGACCTCGCTGAGAAGCCGGCGCATGTATTCCTGCCAAGGAAGGCCCATGCGGTCCGCCCGCCGATCGATTTCGTCCCAGAAAATGGGTTCCATACTGATGGAGGTCACTCCACCATCAATGATGATGCTGCGCTTTTTAATCATAATTCATGGTTTGTACCAAATTTCGACCAACTTAGCAACATATTACTATCGAGCGAAGATTTTGCTAATCAAATTGGAAAAAATAACAAAATTTCAATATTTTGAAGAAATATTAAAATTTTTCACAATATGAATTATTGGAAACATTGCTTTGGATGGAATTTTCCGGCTGAACAATCAAGCGTCAAAAAATCATTAACCTGTCAAAATATAGACAAAGATCAGGCAAGATGGGGACGGTGGGCGGGAGTGGAATCATGAATTGAGGAAGGGAAAGCCACGGTGCCGCAGGGGTGTGACAGCCTGCAAATAGATCTCCTGCGCGCCACATTTTTCGGCTAGATGGCCGTTTTTGCTTTATCTTTCATTAAATCCTGATACAGTTTCTTTGTAATTGTTCTACAAGAATGGGGCCTGATCGTGGCACTATGCCCTGGATGCAATTTTAATTGAAAGGAGTTGCCAAATGAGAAAGAAGGCAAAAAATCTCGCTATTTCAATAACTTTCTTGGCGTTATTCATGTTTCTGACGAACCCTTCCTTCTCTGGCGATCGCTCTCCCCTATCAATTGAAGAAGACGATTTAATCGAGATGATAGAGCGCTCCGGCCCACTGATTTTTCTGCATTCACAAGAAAAATTTTTTATGGATGATCCAGAATACGTTTTGGATAAAGGTTCTTCTTTGCAATGGGGCATTGTTGAGAATGACCGAAACTACAACTCTTTTGAAACAAAAAGAGTAATGACGATGCCCACCTCTTCGAAAACACTTCTAGAAGATGTACGCATTATAGAGGAAGCTATTCAGGCCTCACCTGATATGGAAAATTACAAATATTGGATTCATATTGACGAAAACACCATGAAACCAGGGAGCCAGTCTCGCGCCAAGGCTTTCATCAGGGCCTTGCCGGCAACCCCGGTAACCACAGAAATACAATTCTGGTTTTTTTATCCTTTTAACGGCCCGGGGAGAGTTGAAGTTTGTGCAGCGAGCACTATGTGCGACGACAATTGGCTAAGCCAGACTGGAAGGCATTTCGGAGACTGGGAGCATGTCAGCTTGCTGTTTTCCAACATCACGAAAGAACTCACTTCCGTTTACATGTCGAGACATGATGGCAGTGAGACGTTCGATCGCGACCAGAATGGGGTTTTCAGATCCTCTTCGAATCCCAAGAGGGTTCTCCAATTTGAAGGCTCACACCCAGTCATTTACTCGGCGGTCTCTTCTCACGCGCACTACCCGAAACAGGGAAACAAGCACAAGTACAAACGAGTATTCAGCAAAAAATGGGGCCTAGGAACCGCTTCTGCCGATCTTTTTGACTGCACCGCTCCCTCTATTCCGTTTAAAACTTTCGAACCGGGTTCTTATAAACTTGTTTCTTCAGCCTTTCCGAATATTCATGTTGAGGAACCAGGTTGGTTGGATTTCAAGGGACGTTGGGGTCAGTATGAAAAACTTCTGGATAAGATCAAGTTCGCTCATCCCAAACTGAAAGTCTATACTTATACGGACATTGGCAAAGGGCCTTCCGGCCCTAAACAAAAAAAGTCATGGGAAGGCGATTTCCAACCCAGGTAACATTTGACAGAAATTTATTTATCTTCTATGGCCCAAATGGTCTTGCTGAGAAAAGGGGACTGGCTATTTTTAAAATCAAAAAAGTGGCCTGTCCCTTTGCCTCATTTGTTCCGGCCGTAAAAATCCAGTGTGAATCCCAGCGTCGGGTCATCGGTTACCCGCCAGATATTCGCATATCCTTCATCATGGAGTCCCAGGACGTACGCCTTCCCTCCCTGTTCAAAAGTTATCATGTTTTGATATCTGGCTGATATCGGCACGGCTTTGGGCGTAATTTTTCTGATTGATGGTTTTCGGGGGTCGCCTGCTATTTCCCAGATAACCATATAGCCTCTTCGAGGGCCGTAAATTCTCCAATCCTCCAAAACCAAGCTCTTGACAGCTTCTAATCCCAGTTCATAGACGTCTGTGGGAATTCTTGATTCCTCTAGGGTTGCAGCAAAGATATAGGGACGACCATTCATGTGGAAGGTCTTCACAAAGTTATAGTAAAAGTAATGATTTCAATCATGGTGAGGAAATGTTTTATCACCATCCAAAACAAGCTCCAACCCCTGTGAGGGATCGTCCTGGACGCGCCAGATGTTGGCACCTACACCTTTACCAGATCCAGTATGCACTCCAAAGATATAAGGGTGACCGTCCATATAGAAAACTTCGAGATGTTCATGGTTCGAAGACATTTTGGCTTTATACTTCACCAGTTCCATCGTCAATCCCTTGGCTCCCTCCTTGATGCGCCAGATGTTCGCTCCCAAATCCCAGTGCAGGCCGAGAATATAGGGCTCTCCCTTGAGCTGGAAGGACACAACATGTCTGTAGTGAGCAGACATCTTCCCCCCGGCCAGAACAAGCTGAAAGCCCGTTGAAGGATCGTCGTTGATGCGCCAGATATTGGCACCTACACTCGATTCCTTGCCCCTGTGGAGGCCGAAGATGTAGGCATGATCATTGAGGGTAAAAGATGCAAGCTCAACATAGGCCGATGACATTTTGTCCCTTTGTACAATGGGCCTGACCCCGGTCTTCGGGTCGTCGTTGACAACCCACCAGTTTGCAGCATTGTCTGAAACTATTTCGCCAACCAAAGGGATATTCGTGCCGTAATAAGGGATATCTTTGGAACTCCCCAATCCAAAAAGGTAGGTTTTGCCATTTTGATAGAAGGGCATGAGGTGTTTTTCAAAGTCGATTATTTTCACGCGTCCGGCTATCTGGGAGGAGTCGTTTGACGGCGGTTCCACCAACTGCCAGGTTGTTTTTGGGCGATGCGGGGTGCAGCCATATTGCTTGATTTCAGTACCAGTGACCAGCGCCAGGCATTTGTTGCTGTTGCTGTTGCTGATAACAATCGTCTTCCCATAGTCAACCGGCAGAGTCAGCGGATTCCGCTGACTCGGGGCGGGGGCCGCGTTTCCCACCATCCAGAGCGTGTCCGGCCGGTTACAGGGGCTGACTTGAGTCACCCGCATGCCATCTTTCTTGCTCTGGTGCTCAACACCCAGACACAGTCCGCTGTTCTGGTTTACTATCCGATATCCCGGCCCTTCGGGGCGCATCTCCCAGATCATGTTGATTCCAGAGCCGCACTCCCTGTGAATCAGGGCCGCCCCGTGCTTCACACTCCCATCCTTTACGGTCAGGCACTTCCCGCTGTACTGGTTCTTCAACTCGACAATGGGACTGGAAGTCTCCAAAGCCGATACAGTATTGGAAAATAAAAACAGTGACACGATCAGCAACAAAGATATCCGAAACATGATCTCCTCCATTCGACAACCAGCTGTTTAGAAAATGAACGCCCAGGCTTCTCGGCACAGACATAACCGACCAGCTTGAAAAAACGGTCTGCAAAGGTGGTCGAAGACGACAGGACGATCAACCCGATTGCGATCAACCACTTCATGGTATCCTCCTCGAAAGCGAACAACAAACAAGAGTGCGCGGACTCATCTTCATGGTTGGCCCATATTTTATTTTGCCAATTTCTGTATATCTACGCTCCCATCCATGGCAGGACGTTCAATACTGCTCCGAAGAGAACTGGGTTCTGTATGTAGACGGGTTCTGTGGATGCAATGGGGGGCAAGGGTATTATTATGGCCGGCAGTAGGGGAATGGAGAGAAATGCAAGGGAAAGGTTTTGCCTGTGAAATCGGGTTGTCCTGATCATTCCAAGCTCCTTTCAGGAAAGTGATCACACGATACACTTCCGCTGACATGGAACCACAGAAAAGACAAGCGAGGCTGATTAGAACTCTTTCGAATCCATGATATATGAAATAAGATGTTGATTGTCAAAGAAAATTGACTCTTACGTCAAAACAGGTATAGATACAAATTATCGGAACGTGGCGAAATTGGAGCCAGTCCATCTCCAGATAGACTCGCAATCTTTTGAGTCAAACTAAAATGCATCCAAAAGGAGGGGGCAATGTTGCGCGCAATCATTGTTTGCTCGATTCTAGCTATAACTTTTCCCGCAAATGGGGCTCTGACGCTGGACTCCGTACATCCCGATGAACCGGCGGACACCACATACAACGAAAGGTTTTCCACCCGACGTTCTCTCGAGAGCCTGGAGGCCCTGACATCCGCTCTCGACAGCTTCAGGAAGCTCACCAAGGCGTCGGCCGGTAAAATCCCCAGGCAGACGCTCGAAAAAATCGGATACACTGGATGGGAGATGCAGAATCTGGGCTTCGAAAACCATGTGGGAACGGTCAAGGGGACTTTGTTGAAGCAGGAATACCTGATCAAGAAGCTGACGTATGAACTCGCGCAGACAAAGGCCAGGCCCGAAGATTTCAGCCAGGAGGGGCTGTCGGCGGCCAAGATGGATTACGAGAAGGCGGAGAAGCAGTTCCAGGACTATTGGGATGCCTTTCGTATTGCAGATTGAGTCGAAACAGCTTTTTTAACGTCCCGTCAGGGTCTACCGCCATACCTGCACCCTGCCCTCTGGTATTTATAGCCGAACCCAGCACTAAGGAGGAAGTCATGAAAGTCGTAGCCTTTAACGGCAGCCCGAACAAGGAAGGAAACACCTGGCATGCGATTAGAATGGTGACAGCCGAGCTTGAAAAGGACGGGATCGAAACCGAGATCATCCATGTCGGCGACAAAACCATCAGAGGATGTATAGCCTGTTACCGCTGCGTAAAGAACAAAAATGAACAATGCGTGCTGCCTGGCGACGAGGTCAATGAATGGATCCAGAAGATGAAGCAGGCGGACGGGATCCTTCTGGGCTCTCCGGTGTATTTCTCCTCCATTGCCGGAACCATGAAATCGTTTCTGGATCGCGCGTTCTTCGTCACCAGTGTCAATGACAGCATGCTCCGCCACAAGGTCGGGGCGGCGGTGGTTGCGGTGCGGCGTTCCGGCGGCTTGCCGGCATTTGATCAGTTGAACAACTTTCTGAACTATGCCGAGATGCTGATTCCGGCTTCAAATTATTGGAACGTGATCCATGGCCGGACTCCGGGAGAAGCGATCCAGGACATCGAGGGAGAGCAGATCATGCGGGTCCTGGCGAAGAACATGGCCTGGCTGATGAAGCTGGTTGAAAATGGCAAAGGGGCCGTGACACCTCCGGAGCGGGAGCCTAAAAAGTTCTTCAGCTTTATTCACTGAGAGATGGTAGCTTTCTGGGAATTCATTTGCCCTGCTGGTATTTATTAAAGAATCGAGAAGGTACCTTGTTCATTTAGGGAGAAGCATAGGAAAGTTTTTGAGAAAGGCGATTCTATGAGAGATGCCGGTTGAAATCCATTTTTTGGTGCAATATCCGCACAACATCGATTCCGTCAGATAGCACCTTGAAGAAAATGACGTGAGAACCGGCGTACACTTTTCTGTATTCCGGTCTCACGTCTTTGATGTCTATGGAAGTGGCGAGATCAGTGGCCAGTTTTTCCAATGCCGCCAACAGCTCACGGACAAAATTTTCCGCCTGGTCCATACCCCATCGGGCAAAGGTGAAGTCCCAGGCAAAATCTTGTCAGTCGTGAATTCTATAAATTTGTCCTGTCGCTGGGCCCGGAGATTCAGATTCTGACCGGGCCGCAGCAGCGCCGAAATCAGATGAAAGGCATAGCCAGCGTCCCTCCCGTCCTCTGCAAAATTATAGGGGCATCCCCGCCGTGATTCGTAGTTTGACAATTGAGTAAATTACGTTAGATGTTGATCATGATTCACCTATCACAAACCGCACTTTCCAACCCTCGCAAAAAAATACCTGATAGCGATTGACGGCCTGACCGGGTTATTGGCTTGAACCTGGTTGGCCTATAGATAGCAGCTGAGCCGGCCCTTTTCCAACAATCTCAAACTAAGTGACTTCGCGTTTAGATGTGGAGAGCGCGAGGGAGGAGGTTTGCAATGCCTGAGAAAAAAACCTTGCCGGAACTGCACACCGAAAAGGTCTTCAAGGGAAAGATTGAACTCGATGTCCGCGACTCGACTCCCGATTGGGAGCCCTATTTACCCCCGATGGCGCCCAAGGATGCGCCGAACGTGCTCTTCATCCTGTACGATGATACAGGGTTGGCGGCGTGGTCGCCCTATGGGGGCCGAATCAATATGCCGGCAGCACAAAAACTCGCGGACCGCGGGCTGATCTACACCCAATGGCACACCTGCGCCTTGTGTGCCCCCACCCGCTCCACCTGCCTGACCGGCCGCAACCACCACGTCAACGGGTTCGCCGAAATTGCTGAGGGATCCAATGGCTTCCCCGGCTATCACGCCCGCATCCCCGATCAGTGCGCCACCATCCCTCACATCCTGCAGGATGCCGGCTGGAGCACCTTCTGGGTGGGCAAGAACCACAATGTACCGGAGCAGGACATGGGCCCGGGCGGATACAAAGGCACGTGGCCCCTGCAAAAGGGCTTCGACCGCTTCTACGGCTTTCTGGGTGGCGAGACCAATCAGTGGTACCCCGACCTTGTTGAAGATAATCGTTACATCGACCAGCCCTACATGCCTTCCGAAGGCTACCACCTCTCCAAGGACCTGGCCGATCAGGCCATCCGCATGATCCGCGACAACAAGGCCAGCAATCCCTCCAAGCCGTGGTACATGTGGTACTGCCCGGGCGCTAATCATGCACCCCACCAGGCTCCTCAGGAATACATCGACAAGTACAAGGGCAGGTTCGACGAAGGTTACGAAGCCTACCGCGAATGGGTGTTGGAGCGCATGATCGAGAAGGGCGTTCTGCCCGAGGATACCAAGCTGACTCCGTTCAATCCCATACCGGAGGACCAGGCCAACCCTCTTGATACCGTCCTGCCGTGGGATACCTTGAGCGATGACCAGAAGAAGCTCTTCTGCCGCATGGCGGAGGTTTTTGCCGGATTCTCTGAATACACCGATGCCCAGATCGGGCGCATCTTGGATTATCTGGAGGAATCAGGGCAGTTCGATAACACGCTCATCCTCTACGCGGCCGACAATGGCACTTCGGGCGAAGGCTCACCCAACGGCTCGGTCAACGAGAATAAATTCTTCAACGGCTTCCCCGATGATCTCCAGGAGAACCTGTCGATGATCGACAAACTCGGCGGGCCGGACTGCTACAATCACATGCCAACCGGCTGGGCGGCCGCCTTTTCGACGCCCTTCAAGATGTTCAAGCGCTACTCGCAGTACTCCGGTGGCACCTGCGATCCCCTGATCATTTCCTGGCCCAAGGGCATGAAGGCGCGCGGCGAGGTGCGACACCAGTATCACCATTCAGCCGATGTCGCGGCAACCATCCTCGATGTCTGTGGATTGGAGATGCCCGAAACCTATCGCGGCGTGGAACAGTATCCGATGAACGGGATTTCGATGCGCTACAGCTTCGATGCCGCCCCGGGCGCGCCCACCCGGAAGAAGCATCAGTACTACGAGATGATGGGCACGCGCGGCATGTGGGAAGACGGCTGGCATGCTGCCGCCATCCATGCGCCGTTGACCGGGAAAGGCCATTTCGACCAGGACGAGTGGGAACTGTACCACGTGGCAGAGGATCGCTCCGAATCCACGAACCTGGCCGAAAAGTACCCGGAGAAGCTCGAACACCTCAAGCAGCTTTGGATGGACGAGGCCCACAAGAATCTGGTGCTGCCCCTCAATGATTTCCCCGCGGTAGACGTTGCCGGCATCGAGCGGCCTTCGACCGAGCCCCCCCGAAATCGGTACATCTACTACCCGGACACCACCGCGGTCCCCGAAGGCGTGGCGGCCAACGTGCGCGGACGCTCGTACAAAATCCTGGCCAACGTCGAGGTCGGTGAAAACTGTTCAGGCGTGATCTTTGCCCACGGTTCACGGTTCGGCGGACACTCGCTCTTCATCAAAGATCACAAGCTGTATTACGTGTACAACTTCCTGGGCATCCCACCGGAACAGAGGTTCGTCTCCGATGAAATTCTCAAGCCCGGCAAATACACGCTGGGTGTGGAGTTTATCCGGGAGAAGGCCGGCGAATACCACGAGTCGCACGGCACGGCCAAGCTGTACATCAATGAGAAGGTGGTGGCCGAAGGTCCGATGCGAACCCAGACCGGCAAGTTTACCCTGTGCGGAGATGGCCTGTGTGTCGGCCGCGATAGTGCGGACGCGGTCGCCAAGGAGTACACGCCGGAAACCCAGGGCAAGTTTACCGGCGGGACCATCCAATACGTCGAGGTGTCGGTGGAACAGAAGCGGTACCGCAACCTCGAAATGGAGATGGCCGCGGCGATGGCGGTCGACTAAGTCCCTTCGATCGTGGATATACCATGGCGGGGTGCCGTCAAAGTCCGCACCCCGCCATGGTTGTATTCATTTCAAGGAAGCCTTTTTGGGCACAAGCTGGCGGAATCGGCTCCTTGCCACCCCTGATCGACAGCACCATCCTGGTTCTCAGACCGGTCAAACGCCAGAATTTATGGTCAGCGTCGTGGAGGTTTGACCTTGCCGCAGTCGTCCGACAGCCACTGGCCGGCCTGTGTCATCTCAATGCGTTCAGGTTTACCCTCGACCTTGGTGTTGATCGTGGCCTTTCCCGTGAAGTTTTTCGGATTGCTCATGGTAATCTCGCCTTCGCCGCTGGTTGGCGGATTGCCGGCGCAATTAAACTTGAATTTCATCCTGTTGCCCGTGCGCCCGACGACCTGCTGCCTGCAGTCCCCATCCTTTTGCGGCACGTAGTCTTGCTCGGACATTTCCTTGGTGATACAGACCTTGACGCTGGTGCCGTTGGGACCAACCCCCACGCCTTGCGCCGCCATCATCTGTTCCACCATCTTGCGTTGTTCAGGCGGCATGCCGGCCAACTCTTTCTGCATCTGGGCCATGGCCTGCTCCATCTCGCCACCCTGTGTCTTGACCGTGAAGCTGTGTTCCCAGAGACCGGGACGCATTTTCATGTCCTCCGCCCACCCCTGACCAGCCAATGGGAAAAGGGCCAGAACGGCAATCAGCGCGATTCCATTTTTCACAGAAACCTCCTTTGAGTTACAGCATGAACGAAAAACACCCTTGGTCGGCATTTTAGGATTAAAATTTCATTGTCGGTCTTTCCCTGATTGTCGCACGATCGGGTAGGAGGCGGGGTCACCCCCGCCGTCCTCCCACACCACCGTGCGTACGGTTCCGTACACGGCGGTTCACAAAGCACTCTGAAAGCGTCTGAGACTGTCTACCAAGCAGATCAGCCCCAGTTTATCGAAGAAGGATTTTCGAAACGCATCGTGCATGTGCGAGGCTCCTGCATTCCACCAGGGGCCTCGCCCGTTTTGAGCCGACCTCCATGCTCTGAGTTCCGACAATCCCCGCCGCATCAAATTCCTGGCCCGCGTAAAAGAGCGCTTCCACTGCCGCCACAGAATGCAGCGTAGTTTCCGCCTGACCCAGCTATCCAGTTCTTCGAAGATGCCTTTGACTTCCGCCAGCCGAAAGTAGGCGATCCATCCCCGCAGTTTCGGGGTGGACTCTTCGATGACCCGTTTGAGGCTGTGTCCCCTTCCCCGACGAAAGAGCTCTCTGAGGTTGGCCTTGAACCGTTTCACAGAGCCTTCAGCCACCTTGAGCCGCGGTTTCTTGTGAAAGGTCATCCTGTAACCCAGAAAGGTTCTCTCCCAGGGGCGGCCAACGGCGCTTTTGACGCGGTTGACCTTGAGTTTCAGCCGCTGTTCGAGAAACTGGATCAGCGAAGCCATGACCCGCTCCGCCGATTGCCGACTGCGCACGTAAATGTTGCAATCATCGGCATAACGGCAGAAGGCGTGGCCGCGCCTCTCCAGTTCCTTGTCGAACTCGTCAAGCAGGATGTTCGACAACAGCGGCGAGAGCGGGCCGCCTTGCGGCGTCCCTTCCACCCGTGGCGAGACGATCCCCCCTTCGAGCACTCCGGCCCTCAGGTATCTGCGGATCAGTCGCAGTACACGGGGGTCTTTGACCTTGCGGGCCACTCGTGCCATAAGCACGTCGTGTCCGACCCGGTCGAAGAACTTCTCCAGGTCGATATCGACCACCCACCGCCGCCCTTCGGCCACATGCCTGCGGGCTGCTTGTACCGCCTGGTGGGCGCTCCGTCCGGGCCGAAACCCGTAGGAGCTATCGGAGAATCCGGTATCGAACAGCCGCATCAGCTCCTGATGCAGCGCCTGCTGAATGAGCCGGTCCAGCACCGTGGGAATGCCGAGCATGCGCACCCCGCCGCCGGGCTTGGGTATCTCGACCTTCCGCACCGGCTGGGGCTGGTAACTTCCGTTCAGCAGTTCCTCCTTGATACGCGGCCATTCCTTGACCAGGTAGCCTTTCAGCTCACCCCCCTGCATCCCGTCGATGCCGGGGGCTCCTTTGTTGCTGACCACCCGATCGTAGGCCGCCATCATGTTGCCGCGACTGACGACCTCTTCCATCAGCCGCGTCTCCGCTTCCGTCCAGGACGGTTCCCGGCATGCCGTGACGTTTGACGCACCTGTGCCGTACTCTTGCGACTTCCGGTCGCTACCCTCGGGCCCGGCCCCTGATCTCTCAATCAGGGCTTCTGCTTCTTCGATCGTCATCGAAATTCGAGTCTCCTGAATGGCGCCTCGTGTTCGGCCCTTCATCGGGATGGTCAACCCCGGCTACTAGGGCCTCTGCTGACTTCTGCCGACCCGTCCCGACGCCTCTCGACGCCGGTAGCACGAGGCAGATCGGCAGATCTCCCAGGGTAATGCGCGTGACCTTCCCATATACCCGCCGCATCTACAGCCCCACCCTCCCGGATGGCTATGGGGCTTTGAAGATTATGGCCTTCTCGCCCGGATGGAACTGCCTCGTATGCGATTTCTGTTCGTCGGGCCGGGAGTTTGCCTGCGGCTTCCTTCAGATTCCACCTCGCGGTGGACACCCTTGCCGTTCGGCTAGTGGTTCCCGCCATCAGGGTCCACAGGGGACTTACACCCCCAAGTCATCCGGTCATCACCACAACAACCGGAACAGCGCCAGTCAAGGCGCTACGCGCCATGCCTGGCGCACCATAGAAAGGGAGGGCCGCCCCTCTCGGGACAGCCCCCCTGAAGTGTCGGCCTTAAGGCAGGTAACGGGCCACAATGAACGCAGAGGTACCCGAACCCTGTCCCCCTGCCACTACGATCCTGTCGCTCGAGTCGATGGCCAGGCCGTAGGCGTACGGGCTGCCGCCAATCTCGGTGTACACGTAGCCATCGGGGCTGCCGAAGGTGGTGTCGAGAATGCCGTTCGCGGTGTAGCGCGCAACGGGCAGCACGGAGTTGGAGCCCACCGTTGCGTTCCCCGCGAGCAGGATCCCGTCATCGCCGACCGCCATGGCGTAGGCTGTGGCGCTGTCGCCGACGGGGGTGGTCACGAAGCCACTGTCACCGAAGGTATTGTCAAGCAAGCCGTCGGAACTGAATCCGAGCATTGCGAACTCAAAGTGCGAACCGACCAGATGCTCGCCGGCGACCACAACCCTGCCGTTCTGTATGACCAGGGCCGTGGGGTCGGAAATGAACGTGCTCAAGATATAACCGGCCCCGCCCCCCCAACCGACAATGTCGAGAGAGCCGTCGGTGTTGTACCGGGCGATGCTTGCAGCGAAATTGGTAAAATCACCGAGATAAGATTGGCCAGCCACCACGATCTTCCCGTCGGCCTGAACGGCAACCGCATTGGCGCGCGAGAAAGCCTGAATGACGGTGGTCACGTACCCTATCTGGCCGGGACCGAACCCGGTAGCGGCATCGGTATCCAGGGCTCCAGCAGTCGTCAGCCGCACCACGGCGAACCTGTCCGCTGTTTCACCGGCCAGCACTATTTTGCCGTCACTCTGAATGGCTACGCCCTGAGCACCGTAGGAACCGTTCGAGGTAAAGGGCGAATAGAAGACGTGTCCGTTGCCCACGGTGCCAAACGAATCATCGAGGCTGCCATCCACATTGAGACGGGCTGCCGCCATTCGGAAGAATCCGCCAGACGACCCGATCCCCGCTACGACAATCTTGCCGTCACCCTGGATGGCCATGTCCCTGATACTCGAAAGCCCTGCCGGCATGTCGGCAATACCGTCGGTGCCGAACGCTAAATCGAGGGTGCCGTCATCGTTGTATCGGACCACGGAAGCGCCGTCGCCGGCAACGAGGATCTTTCCGTCCCCCTGGATGGCCACGTCGTAGGCCATACCGTCACTGGAAGTAGTCACGATGCCTGCGACGCCAAACGCGGTATCGAGGTCGCCTGCGAGACCATTGGAAACCGGTGACCATTGAGCATAGAGCGTCACATCGGCGCTCCCCATCTCGAATTCGGCCCCCTCTGTGTAAGTCGTTCCTCCTCCGTCAGCCTGCGTGTTCCAGCCCGCAAAGGTGAATCCGGTTTTCAAAAGATTGCCGGTATTTCCGAGCACCGTGACGGTCTGGCCTTCTTCGTAATCGGTGTTATCGACCGGGACGTTTCCGCCATTTTCATCGTTACCATCATAGGTTACGTTAAAGGTCGTTGTTCCACTTCCATCAGAGCTTCCACTACCGCCGCATCCAGCCAGGGCCACGGCAAGAATCAGGATTAAAACAAAACCGAAATGCATGTGCTTTTTCATTTCCGCCTCACGAAAGAATAAAATTTGCATTCCATTGGTGCCCCCTAAGCCCATGTTACAATCAGATCGCTCCGCCCCGTCCCCCCCTTCCTGTTGTTTTCCGCCTTGAGAATATTTCAGAGGTCATCGACATTCGGAAAGCCGTTCATTTTCCAGCTGTCTGCACGACGCCCACAACACCGCCAATGCTATCCGTCAAAGCGGTGTTTCCACATGGAGTGCCAAGAAGAAAAAGGGGAAGAAAATAAAGAAAAATGGGGAGTTGTAAAATTATGGAATTGATCAAGCAGGACCCTGAACACCAACCTTGAGGCAGAAAATCGATTGTCCGGGAAAGCATTGGAATCTCCAGGCCGGGATTCGGAATTACTTCATGTTAAGCAGCTTATAGCATGTTCAAAGGTAAAAGAAAATCCTATCTTTCGACCATGCGGTCGGGCCTGGCATCGACGCGAAGACGAGTCGAAGCGCAACAAAACCTTTGTTCCAGGCTGCTTCCAGCATGAAACATCCATCGACGAAACGAGCCCGATCATTGAGGCTAAAAGACCTCGGGCGGGACAAACACGGGCCTCTCACCGGAAAATAAGGCTACAGAGTCAAATTGTTGATATTCCAGGGGGGATAGCGAGAGGGGTCGCGTCTACATTTTCCACGGGATAGCGAGAGGGGTCGCGTCTACATTTTCCACAAACGAAATGTGTAGACGCGACCCCTCTATTGTTCTCGCTCTGTTGTTCTATTTGTTCATTTGAGGGTCGAAATGGCGGTTCTAAGGGCAAAATATGGGATTATTTTTCGAATTCTCTTTTACAAACCAAAGACTTGTCCAGGTCCGACCCCAGGAACGTTCTCGGACCAGGTCGACCGCGATCATCCTTGACACTCCGCCATACTTATAAAGTCTCGGGCCAGTTTTCCGAAAGGGCTTTTATGAAAGCTGAAAGGTTTTCATGAGCGCCTCCCTCGCAAGCTTCACGATATCTAGTATGTGCTAACAGTGCTCTGCTTCCGAATTCCGTTTCAATGGTTTCGCGCCAAATCGCTTTGCCGGATTTTCGGTCCACGAAGATATAGCCTACTTTGAGAGTATTTCGAGTTTCGAGTCGTGAATTGTCCTGAACGGATCGTTGGGAAAGAATAATGGCGCTTACGTCAAGATCAGTCTCGCCCTCTCTTGTTACGGCACTGAAGATTCCCGAGTTTTTGAGACCGGCAAAAAGAGCCGCCTCTAAATCAGCATCCGATAAATTTTCATACCAATTTGGCCATCTTGTATTAATTCCACCTGACCCGCGAACTACTCTCACGGATTTATTGATTACCCGGGCCCCAGGATCTGTGATATTTGGAGTCATATTTCCCAAATTTCCATGAGTCTGACACCCGTTAATGAACGAAGCAAATATTCCTAAAAGGAAAATAAGAAAAATAGATTTTAGTAAAGGGCGCGACATTCGATACCTCCTGTTTTAATTGTTTTTAAAATTGTTCAGCAATAGTCGCACATTATCGCCACGGGCAACAACCTCAGGGTTCATCGGATCACCCTTGGCAAACACTGTGCTCATATTGAGGATCTCTCCATTGCGTAAGTCCAAAATTCCGGCAAACATATTCATTCCATCGCTCGGCACTTTCGGAAACACATATACAGCAACGAGATTCGTACCGAATCCAGTGAGAATCCCTGTGGTTAGCCCTGTCAAGAATTGTGCTGTTCCGTATGCTGCCGCTTTTCCCCCAGATAAACTATTCCCGCCAACCCAGATATAAACGAGTTTTTTGTTGTTGCTTCGGCTGGTCACGATCGAAGAAGCAATTTTTGCTCTTTCGAGACTAATCTGCTTCGATTCGTTTCCAATGGGTTCAGGCAATAGCTTTTCCTGTGTAATGAATCTCACAAGATCCTTTAAAGCTAAAGCATATTCAGTATCTTTCGAAATATTATTGTCAATTACGTATGGGAGCGCAATTTCAGTTACATCATCATCCATTGTATAAGCAACTCTTGCAGGAGTAGCATTTTGAATAGCGCCACAGACAAATGGCACAATTATGTCTTTAATATCAAATCCTACCGCGGTTAAGTGATTCGAAGCTGAAATTGATAATGCTTTTGCCCCATCTTGGGAATTTTTCACTACATAATAATCATCTGTGACCGCGGGCTCTTTCTTTATGCAGACGTCTATTAAAAGGATCGTATTTTGCTCACTATTGGAATATATCGAATCCGTTAACCTCTTGGTTACCGGTGGATTGGCTGCGCCACATCCGGAAATGACTATCGAAACCAAAATACCCAAGATAATCCTGTTCATACTAATTCCTTTTCAGGTTTAACGTGAAAACGCCGGCAACCATCAACCGGCGTTGCTTTTTTCTGGTGGTTGCCGGATCTTCAGGTTTATTTGCTTTCGGGCCTATTCAGTAAAAACCGCCAGGGAGCTTCAGCAGGCAATTTCCTTCCGGGACCTCAAAAGTTCCGAAGTCCCGTAGTAAGTTGTATTTTTCTCTTCTTCGTTTGGAGTGACCTCAATTACCGCCTCTTTCTCGCCCCTTCCCCCTTACAAGACCAACCGTAACAGTGAATTTTGATCACATTGTGCAGCAGGGTCATCAGCTTCCATTGGGCCATCGACCTTGACCTTGCCCCGGCGAGGATGGGCTCTCCTTGTGATCGAACCCACCAATAACTCATGGCCCATTTCCAATTAGTTTTTGCTGCACTAGTAATGCCAAATTCTTAAATGCCTTATTTTAAACCCTTTTTTGGGGAAAGTGTCTGAGTTGTAAATATTTTCGACTTACCAAAAAAGGCGATCTGATTGAGGGTCAGAAGTTGAAAATATCAAATCCATCTATTTTTTCAGTTATATAGTTGGAGATTTTACGTTCAAGCGCGAAGGGAGTCGGAGTTGGAATAATTTACACTTTTCAATGAAACAGCAAGAGGGGTCGCGTCTACACGTTTCATTTATGGAAACAGCAAGAGGGGTCGCGTCTACACGTTTCATTTATGAAAAGTTTAGACGCGATCCCTCTATTCTTACTCGTCTCCAGGAAGGCAAGCCGGATTCGACCTATTCCTGTCCCAACCGAATCGATCTAAAAAGACATTCTCTTGAGGCCCTGGTGTTATTGGCAATGTCGCGACCCAAGGTGAGAGCGGCAGGGATTGCCAGAAGGAGGCCGACAGAGATGGCGTTTGTGAAAGTAATCGCGAGGATCAGGAAGATCCTGTACTGGGTTGAAAAGAAAGGCAGTTGGGTGAGAAAATTCCAGAAATGGATGGCGCCCATGATACAGCCGATTCCGACCAGGGCTGCTGCAAAGAGAAAAAAGTTGATCAGAAATTCGATGAAGGGATAGGATTCCCGGTCGCGAATGACTTCCTTTTCCTGGAAGAAGAACCTCTCATCCACGGGGTCATTTCTCAAAACCTTTTCGATTTTCCTGTTGATGGCTGACTCTCGTGAGAGAGCATTCCGTTCGTCCGCCCGCGCCTGCTCCACCTTGGCGAAGATCACGCCGCACAATTGCCAGCACCCACTGCCAGAGATCCTTAAACTCGTCATTTTGGGGTCAAAATGGGCCTTCTAAGCCTATTTTTGGGGTGATTTTCGAAGATTTTATTGAATAATTAACAACTTACCTTGGTCCGACCCGGGAAACATGTTACTTGCGTCTATAAATTTCGATTTTTAAACTATGTGGGCTTCACCCTATTTCAGGTTTTTCCACCCCCTGCTGAGACATGCTGAGGGGGACAGGCTACTTTTTAGAAGTGCAAAAAGTAGCCTGTCCCCTTTCCCCATTCCCTGTCCCCTTTCCCCCCGGGAAACATATTGACGAGAAAAAACTTAAAAGCTTAAAATACTCCCCGTATAAAGTTATCAAAGGAAGGCATTCCGGCCAAGGGGCTTTTGCTGTCTGCATAACACAGCTGGGAAAAGGCTGCTCAATGTTGTCTTTAGTAAGATTGTGTCTTCTGATGCTGACTCTCTCGCTTGTTAATGCCGGATGCAGTGTAATACCAGTACCGATTGCCCCCTTCACGAAGAGACCGTATCCCCAAGACGTGTTAGAAAATGTGGGAAAGAAAGGGACCGATAAGAAGTTGGTCCTCAAAATATTGGGAAATCCAAAGGCAGTTAGATCTGCAGGTAAATACTGGTTCTATGCTAGCAATAGAGATATGTTAGGTTTTATCGGGTCTGATGTCGTGTTACAAGACTTCGAATGGTTGGCTGTGCATTTTGATGATTTGGGTCAGGTGGATTTTCTTGAAAAAAAGGAATCAGTTGATGGCTGCCTTTCCAATGGAATTTGCAACTATTCCGGACTCATTTATTCAAATCCCTCTTTGGCCGTTCTTAGTGCACCAAAAATTGAAGATGAAAAGTCAAAATTTTATAAAGTATCTGATAGGGAATGTGCCATTTACATTTACATGGAACCCGTTTGGGGCGGCTGTAGGGACGTTCTTGCTTTATTGCATTAGATGCCCTGTTTTATCCGGCCTCGTGAGGTCCGGGGACACCTTACTTACCTCCGAAAAACCCCTTCCCGATGCTCCCGCAAAAACCCCTCATACGGCAAAAACTTTTCCGGCATCTCGATCCTCTTCCCCTCATAATCCAGAAAATTCCGGACCAAAGCCTCATTCGGCAGGTATTCCCGCAGATAAGGGGAAATCACCAGCCGGTAATCCTCGTCGAACGTCACCAATCCTCGATCAAAAGCGGCATCCTGGGTCTGAGCCAGGCACAACCCATTCCTGGGATTGAGGCGATGCTCGGGGAATTTGCCCCATGGCAAAATATGACTGGCAACCAGCAATTCCGGGATGGGATTGCCAGTCAGGCAGCAGCGTTTGTTGTAGGACGCGAGCACACTCTTGCGGAAAAAGCTCTGGCCGAGACGGGCCTTGACCGAGGAAATCACTTCGGTTGGCCCTTCAGGAGCAATTGAGGGAAACTTTACAGTTGTTTTGCCCTTTGTTCCCTTGATCGCTTGCCTACTTGTTTCGGCATCATCGAGAAGCGCCCTCAATTTCTCTTCGCTTTCGACTCCGAGCTGTCCCCAGTCCGAATTGAACTCCTCCCAGATCGCCTTGTCGGCCCTGCTGACACTGCTAAGGCCTTTGATTCCTCGCTCCTGATGGAAAGGGTCAAGAGAGGCAAGGTTGCAAAGCTTCATGGAAAGACTGCTTGGAGACCTGCCGAGTCTCTCCGCAACCTCGACGACCAAAGCGTTCCCATGGCGAAGCTGCCCAAAGGGTAGCTTGCAATAGAGATTCATTGCCACCATGAGCTCGTCACGGCTCCACTTGTTTTCCTCGGGACATTCAGCCTGCTCCCCGAAATTGAAACTTTCCTAGTCGATAGCTTGCACGGTTCGACATTTGGGAAAGGCCGAGCATGCCCAAAACCACGTACCGGCATGAGGCCCTTTTTTGGCCAACCGTTTAACCATGGGGGCGTTGCAAACCGAGCAAATCGGATCGTCCTGGCCCTTCTCGGCCATGCAACCATTCGACGCCGGCGCATACTCTTTCTCCGTGGCTTCCATCCTCAAGCTCTTTTCCACCACCGGGTCCTCTCCAAGCTCATGGAAAGTCTTATCCGGATTCTGGTCTCCCGGGCCCTCCCCCGAAACAATTATCTGAGGTGCTTCATTCGTTTTCTGAAACAAGACCTCATCCAATTTCGCCCGAACCTCATGCACTGAATATCCCTTGCGAGCAGCAAAATGAATGATGGAAATACCAGCGCCGGTAAGCACCTTATCGACAAAGTTGTCCCGTTCGGCCCGATCCTTTCGGCGATGAGACGCATCGTCCAACTCCACCGTTCCGACAACCGCCAGTGAATCAGGCCGACAAAGAACGAAGTCGATATGTTTTTGGTGAATCCGGTTCCAGGCGCCGGTTCGTTGACTCTGAGAGAGCCCTTTGGCCGGTTGAACCAAATCCCCCAGTCTAACCTTTCCGAAAATTCGCAACCGCCCCTCAGATGCTTGTTCCAAAACCCCGAGAAATGATCGTTCAGCAGGACTGAAGAGTTCCCGAGGTTCGTAACTTGTTTCCCTCAATGAGCCCGGTTGCCGGCTCTTCAAGACCGCAACTAGAATCAACAGGACAAAAAGAATTGCCAGTAGAAGAACAAAAGTGCTCATAACTCCTCAAAAACAAAAAAACCGCCCACGCCTCACTGGCGCAGAGCGGTTCTATCGATCGTTTCGGATTCCCCCCGAATCTTCATCCCATCCTCTTGCAATAAAAATTCATACAATAAATGGTTTCAAGTAAACGGTATTAACTTTGCGGGATAATCGGGGTTTAGTCAAGGGATCTAATGTTTAAAATAAGGCAGTCCTGGGTCCTGGGTCCTGGGTCCTGGGTCTGGGTTCCGAATTTTAGACTCGGTACTGCCTTCCTGACCCCGGACTGGGGACCGTTTTTTTGAGACTCGGGACTGCCCTTTAGACTCGGAACCGACCTTGAGACCCGGGACCCTGGACCGGTTTTTAGACTCGGGACCCCCTTCCTGACCCGGGACCGGTGCTCTTAGCCCTAAATCTCAGCCTCTGCCCAATCAACCACTCTTCTGGCCAATTGGATTGCGACTTCGTGTTCATCTTGGCTGACCGGTTCGAAATCCCCGGGATAGCGGGTCATAACGGCATAATCCGTGAGAATGGCGGCTTCATCCACAGAGGCAGGCAGATCGACGACTGTGGCTATGAGATCGAGAAGGATGCGAAGATTGTGAGTTCTTGGGGGAGGAATACTCTTGGATCGGG